>DAORCZ010000526.1:0-6066 GCA_035345735.1 Pseudomonadota bacterium
CGCCTGGTGGTGCAGCACCTTGGCGGCCTCGTCTTGGTTGTGCTTTTCGCGGTAGCCGTCGTTGGCACCCGCGATGCCGGCGCGTAGCTCGCGCAGGGTCGCCGGAGAACCCCGCCAGGGGGAAAAGTTCGTCCCACCCAGGGCTTCGCTGACGTGGCCGAGGCCGTTGCTGGTCGCCTTCACCGCCGAATAGCCCAGCGTCATGATGTGCATCTTGGCCAGATCCGTCAGGCTGTCCGAGCCGTACTGGTGCGCATACAGGTAGTGTTCGGCGTTGCGCAGCGACTCGCTGTATTGATGCCGCTCGTTCTTGTCGCGATCCTGGCGCGAGGTCCCCCAAGCGTCGTTGCCGTGCTTGCGCAGGTACTCCTGCGCGAGAGCCTTGTCGTCTGCGAAGTCAGCCATGGTGTCCCCGTTGCCGTGACTGTCGGATACCCAGAGATTATCGTCGGTCCGCCCCCCAAGTTGCGCCGACCGATTTGCCTGCGGCTTCTATCAATCAACAAAACGACGACAGCAGAGAGCGTGCGAAGTTTGCAGTTAACGACGCTTTCAGCGGCTGGTTACTCTTGTCTTTAGCAATGTTTCTCTATGGAGCCCAAACATCGCTGCAGGCGGGATATGAGAGACATAAATACAAAGAAGCGCGCTGTGAGATTTTGGCGGGTAAGATCTTGATTCATTAATATAAATTGTACGACTTCGATGAGGCGATAATCGCATGGTCCGCGTTAGCCCTCACCGGCCTGCTGGGCACGCCCTACTCCTCCCCATCCCCCGAACCGGCGCTGAAGCCAATTTCGGCGAGGCGCCAGTTGCTGTCGCGGTGGACGACGGTCCATTCGGTGCAGACTTCGTTGTGGCTGGGGAAGGACAGGGTGACTTCGCCGGTTCCGTTTTGAGCGATGCCCAGCGGGCGATCGTCTTCGCCATCGACACTGGCGGAGAACGGACAGGGGTTTCCTTCATTGCGGCGTTTTTCTTCGTCGAGCTTTTCGTAGCGATGGCAGGCCTTGGCCAGCTCGGGCAGGGTCTTGTGGGTGACTTTTTTGTTGGCATCGCACTCCATGCTCAGGAAGCAGGAGCCGTCGCTGGTGGCAAAGGGGAAGGAGAGTAGGGAGTCGAGCTTGGCGAAGTCTTTGCCCGGGCTGCGCAGCGCTTTCTGAATGGCCAAGAGCGCGCCGGGCAGTTCGGCGAGCGTGGGGTTGGCAGCGACATCGAGCGGGGCGAGCGGGATGCGGTCGCGCAGGAGCTGTACGGCGCTGAGGCAGCTGAGGTTGTCTTGCCCCTTTTCGACGGCGGCGATGCGGATCTGCGCGCTCTTGAGCGGCCGCTTGCCCAGGCTGATCTCGGCGAATTTTCGTCCGGCGGGCACCGACACGGTCTGCGTGGGCTGGCCATCGATGACGACTTCCAGGCGGGTGATGCGATTGTGGCGCTTAAACAGGGCCGGGCTCTCCCACACCCCGGCCGCGATGCGCAGCGCGTCGACGACCGTCGGCGAAGACAGCGTGAACGACAGCGACTCGCCGATGCCTTCGTCGGCGCGGCCCTCGCACCAGCGCGTGCTGTACGCCGGATCATCCGCACTGTCCGGACCGCCGCCTTTTTCGACGTAAAAAAGCGGGGTGGCAGCGGCGTAGCGCGCGGGATGCTTGCTGTCGGTGGCGGTCGAGCTGGCCTGGACCTCTTGCACCAAGGGGGGCAGTGGCGGCAAGAGCTTGTCGTCGCTGGGGATGGCGGCGGCCGCTTTTTCGGCGGCGGCTGCGAGCATGCTCTGCACCTTGGGATCGCCCCGCACGGTGGTGAGATCGCGATCCACCGCCGCCTTGGTCAGGCAGCGCGCCGCTTGCGGATCGCTGCTGCTGTGCAGCCACTCCAGCATGGTCACGGCCCCGGCTTTGTCGCCGGTCAAGGCCAGCACACAGGCCAGGTTGTAGTGGGCGAGCACGTGCGAGGCATCGGCCGCAATCGCCGCGCGGAAAGCGGCCGCCGCCCCAGCGTAGTCCTTGGCGCGATACGCCTTCATGCCGCGCCGGTTTTCTTGCGCCGCCACCTTGGGCCCTCCCGGAACCGCGGCTGCTTGCGAACCGGCCGCGGCGGGTGCCGTCGGCGCGACCGGCGGCACGGGAGCCGGGGGGCTGGGTCGCTTGCAGGCCAGCGGTCCTAGACATAGGAGTCCGGCACAGAGCAGAGTCTTGGCTTGGTGTCGCATGGGTTTCCTATTCCTTGCGGGGACCAGAGCGGATGGGAATCGGCAGGATGCGTCCCTCCCAGCTCCGCCTATCTTGGCAACGATTCCGCGTCTCAGGCCCCCGATGTGCAAGCCCGCGCCCCGCCTAGGATTTGCGTCCCCTAGATGCGTGACCCCATCCCGCTGTCGATCCAATGTTCCGTGTGTCGTGGCCCGCTCGATCGACTTCGGAGTCAGCCCCAAGGGCCTGCTCGCTCGTCGCAGCGAGCCGCCCGGGTCGCTTCGGCAAGACCCGGGGATCACGGATTGAGCGGCCGCGACCCGATGGGTCGAGGGTCCGCGCGGGCGTGCTTAAGGCCGGCGGCAAGCTGGGGCTGACTCGCGCTGCCCTTTTCTGTGTTTTCGTCGCTGGCCGGAGCCTCCCGCGTGCTTTTCATTGGCCGCGATTGCGCGGATAATGATCGCGATCTTCCCGGTGTCGATGAGCCCGCCCTCGCTACCGTCCTATCCGAAAAGACAGCTACGTCAGCTGATCATGCACGCGCTGCGCACCGATGCCGAGCTGGACGCGCTCTGCTGTGACTACTTTCAGTCCGTCTATGCCCGCTTCAGTAGCGGGATGGATCGTCAGCACAAGCTGACGCTGCTCATCAGCACGGTGGCTCCGGGCGACTTGCTGCGCGCGCTGCGTCAGGTGGCTGCCGATGTCGTGGCGAACTTCGAGGCCGCCTTCAGCCCGTCGGACGCGGCGCAGCCCGCGCTAGGTCTGGAAGAGGATCTGGATCGCGAGCGCGAGCAGCTGATCAAGGCGGGGCAACCGACTGCGGCCATTGACCGTCAGCTCCGCGAGCGACAGCGGGCGCAGCGCGAGGGGCAGGTCTTGCGCGAAGAGGACGTGCTGGCCGATCGCTTCGTGCTGCACGAGGTGCTGGACAGTCGCGGACTGTCCGAGGTGTGGCGCGCCTACGACCGCGAGCGCAAGCAGCGCGTCGCGCTGAAGATCCTGCGCGGCAAGTATCGACGGGACCGCTCGCAGTGCGAGCGCTTCAAAAACGGCTACCGCATCCTGGACGAGCTGCGTCATCCCGGCATCCTGCGGACGCTTGCGCCCCCTTGTGAAGATCGCGGTGTGTTGTTTTATGTCGTCGAATTTCGCGATGGCGGCAGCCTGGCGCAGGCGATCGCGGGGGGAGGACTCTCGCCGGGCGTGGCGCAGGCGCTGATCCTGGAAGCGGCCGAGGCCATCGATGCCGCGCATCAGCAGGGCTATGTGCACGGCGACCTGAATCCGCAGAAAATCCTGCTTGGGCGGGGGCCGGTGGGGCGAGCCCAGACCGTCGTCACCGGCTTCGACCTCGCCGTCCGTGTCACCTCGCCCGAGGAGGATCCCTCGCAGTCGCTGTTTAGTCACTCGGGCTTTGTCTCCAGCAACCGGCTGTACGCGGCACCGGAGCGCTTCCGCGGCCTGGGAATTGCCGAGCCGCGATCGGATCTGCTGTCCTTGGCGCTGATCTTTGCCGCCGCTTTGCACGGGCAAGAGCCGAGCGATACCGACGAAGAGCCCTTCGAGCGCGAGCGCTACGTGAGCGAGCTTTCGGCGCCCGAGGCACTCAAGCAGGTGCTGCTGCGGGCGGTCAGCTTCAAGCCCAGCGCCCGCCAGCGCAGCGTCGCGGAGCTTCGCGAAGCCATCCTGCACAGCGAGCGTGCCCCGACCCGCGTGTTCCTCGCGAACCGCCACGGGGGCGACTCCTCGCCGCAGGCTCAGCGGGCGCGGGCTGATGAGCTGGTCGAGCAGGGCAAGCTCAAGGAGGCGGAGGCTCTGTTGCGCTTCGCCCTGGCGAGCCAAGAGCAGGCCGTCGGCGACGATGGGCCCGATCTGGTCTTGCTCACCGACCGCCTGGCATCGCTGCTATCTGGTCAGGGGCGCTATCGGGAAGCCGAGCTGCAGTATCGTCGCAGCCTGGCTATTGACGAAAAATCCCTGGGTCCAGCCCATATTAATGTAGGTACGGATTTATTTAACATCGCAGCTACGCTGGAACAGCAGGATAACTTAGAAGAATCCATTCTGTATTATCAACGCAGTTTGCGAATCTATCAAAAAGAATTCCCGCCAGAATCAGAAGACACATTGAACTGTCTCGACAACCTGGCTCGGTTGCTGGACCTGCAAGATCAGGCCGAGGAGGCGATTGACTATTACGAACAGAGCTTGGCCGTGCGAGAGAAGATTTTCGGCCGCATGCATCGCGAGCTGCTATCGACATTGCAAGCCATGTCGGGCATTCGGCATCGGCAGGAGCTGTGGCTGGAGGCGGAACAGCTGGATCGGCGACTCTTGGCTGTTTGCGAGATCAGCTTCGGGTCGATGCATCCCGATACCGCCGAGGCCCTCAACGGGCTGGCGCTGACCCTGCAGCACCAGGGGCTGTACGCCGAGGCGGAGCGCCATTATCGACGCAGCTTGGCGATTCGACAGGCGCGGCTGGGGCCGGACGACCCCGACGTCGGCTACAGCTTGTTCAATCTGGGGACGCTGCTCTGCGAGGCTGGGCAGCCAGCCGCCGCCGAGTCGCAGCTACTGGCCAGCGTGGCGATTCTGGCATCCGCCCTGGGGGACGAACATGACGATGTCGAGGCGGTCCGCAGCTGGCTAAGCCGCGCCCGGCAGGAGCAGGCGGGGCCGGACGAGGGCACCCTCTCGCTGCCGCCACAGGGTCGCGGGGGGGCGCGGGAGCCGGTCTCTGGCGAGGTCGTCGCGGCGCGGGCCGGTGGCCGGTTGATTCGCTATGCGGCAAAGCGAGATACCGGTCGGGCCGTGGCGTCCCGTCAGGATGCCTATGCAATCTATGAAGAAATGCCATTATTTCTGGTTGCCGCCGGGGGCAGCGAAACTCGGCTTGGTCAACCGGTTGCAAAAATGGCCATAGAGACGATTGTTGATTTCTTCACACATACGGAAGACGAGGATGCCCCTTGGCCGTTTAGGTTAGACGGGAATCTGTCTTATGCTGAAAATCGTTTGGTCTGTGCCTGTCGGCTCGCCAATCAGAAGGTGTGCGAATTGGCGGGGGTTGGTTCGGTTGTCGGCTGTCTGCTGTCGGGCGAGCGGCTGATTACGGCCTGGGTTGGACACTGCCGGGCCTATCGCCTGCGGCAGGGGCGGCTGCAGCGGCTGACGCGCGATCACACCTTCGCGGAATGGCTGCGCGACTCGGTGCCGACGCTGAGCGATGCGCAGCTTTCCGGCGTGCCCAACGCACAGCAGCTTCGGCGGGCGCTGGGTCTAAGCGATGCGGTGGTGGTCGATGTGCGGACGGATGAGCTGCTCGCAGGCGACCGGATCCTGCTCTGCAGCGCGGGTCTGACGCGCACCGTCCCCGACGAGCTGATCGTCCACGCGCTGCTGCGCGCCGGAGCAGACCTGGAGGTCGCCGTGAGCGAGCTTGTCGATGTCGCGAACCCGCGGGGGGGTCAGGACGACCTCAGCGCGCTCTTGATCGAAGTTGGCGAGGAGTGAGGGCGCGGGGCCGTCTATGACTTGTTGTCGACGGCGGCGAGGAGGGCGGCGCGCTCGGCAGGGGACATCGAGCGGAGGAGCTTGAGGACGGCGTCGGGCGTGGGCTCGGGGGGCGTGGCGGCGGGGGGCGGCGGCAGGAGGAGGCTGGCGACGTTTCGGGCCTGCGCTTCGCGCTCGCTGCCGGGGGCGATGTAGTGGCGGCGCGTGATCTCGGCGCTGCCGTGGCCTAAGACGTGGGCGACGTGATCGGCGCTGGCGCCGTCGGCAATGGCGAAGGTGGCGTGCATGCCGCGCAGCGCGTGCGGGCAGACATGCGGCAGACCCAGCCCCTTGCAGACCCGGCTGAGGTAGT
>DAORCZ010000527.1:0-6060 GCA_035345735.1 Pseudomonadota bacterium
AAACCCCTCGCCCCCCTTAGAGAATATTCCACCCGCCCTCACCCCCGAAGCGGTTTTTGCAGTTTCGCGCGGCCCCGGCACCCTCCGCCTGACCACCGAGGGCCAGGGGGCCCGTCCGGGGCGGTGAACGAGGGCCCGCCAGGCTGCGCGGCACGCGGTCTGCGAGGTATCCCACGCTCTCCCGCCCGGTCGGCATGCCGGACCCGCATTCCCCCTTGGTTGCGTGATCGGGGTGGGATAAGTTGCGCGCTTATGAGCGTACGGATTGGCTCGGATGACGTCCCGGCGACGGAGAGCGCGGACGTGGTCGTGGTTGGTGGCAACCTCTTGGGATCGATGGCGGCGATCATGCTGGCGCGCCGCGGGGTGCGGACGGTGGTCCTTGAAGCCCGCCCGCTCGGTCGAGAGCAGAAGGTCGTCGTGGGCGAGGCCATCACCGAGGGCTCTAGCGTCTTCCTGCGGCACGAGATCGGTCTCACCGACTGGCTGATGAAGAACTGCTTCCGCAAGTTCGGGTTCGACTTTCTGACCCTGCCGCGCGGCGGTCAGCCGGTGCAGAGCTTCGAGGACTGCCACGAGCTCATGCTCTCGACGCTGCCGCTCGAGCGCATCCCTTCTGCCTTTCGCAACCTGATCCCGACGTTCCACGTCGAGCGCACCAGCATGAATCGCCACCTTGTCGAGCTTTCGCAGGCCGAGGGTGTCGACTACCGCTACGGCGCGCACGTCGAGCACGTGGCCCTAAATGAGCACGCGCAAGCCGGCACCCGACCGCACGAGGTCCACTACACCCAAGATGGCGAAGCGAGACGCATCCGCTGTCGCTGGGTGGTGGACTGCAGTGGGCGGCGGACCCTGCTGTCGCGTCAGCTGGGGCTTTATCGCCAGGTCACTTCCCAGCTAGATACCGCGTCGGTGTGGAACCGCTTCTCGGGCGTGTCTGCCGACCCGGCGATTTGGCGTGGCTTTCACGGCATCGATCGCCGCAAGCACACCGTCCACATGACCGGGCCTGGGTTTTGGATCTGGTGGATTCACCAGCGCGAAGATCTGACCTCAGTCGGAATCAGCTGGGACAACGAGCGCTATCAGCCCGACATCAAGACCGAAGACCGCGGCTTCTGGGAAATGATGAGCAAGTTCCCGCCAGTGCTGGAGGTCCTGCGTGATGCGACGGCGCGCGAGCCCTACCAGTACTACGCCCACCTGCCGTACCAGAGCGAGCGCTGGATCGGCGAGGAGGGCTACACCATCATCGGCGACGCCGCCTGGTTCACCGATGCCCTGTACTCCATCGGCATCGAGACGGGCTGTCGGCAGCTGGTCATGGGCATCCCGATGATTGTCGCCGCGGTACGCGGGGGTGTGCCAGATGGCGCTGAGATCGCCGAGCTCAACCAAGAGTTTCAGATCTGTCAGCGCAGTGTGCTGGAGCTCAACCGCTTCAAGTACAAGCACGCCTGGGGCAGTGCCCCAACGCTGTTTCAGACGGCGGTGTATGAGCTCGGTGAGATCGCCGAGCTCTACTACCTGCGCAACAAGGCCGACTGGCGACCCGAGGAGCTGCAGAAACATTACCGGCTGCAGTGGCACTGCCCGGTGCGTCGGCAGAAGCTGCTCGACTTCCTCGCGGCCTCGGAGGCGGCGATTGATCTAGAGCCGCAGCCGGGGGCGGGCCTGATGAAGAAGGCGCTGTTGCCGTCGCGGGCCGCCTATGCCGCGACCTGGCCGCTGTGGCAGACGCGGCGGGGCCTGCCGCGCTTCTTTCAGCTGGTGCGCAGCTGGGCCTATTCCGAGCGCTTGGCGCAGAGCCGTCGCCTGTGGCCGGATGTGCTCGGCTGGATGGCGACGTCGCCGCATGCGGTGCCCGCTTTCGGCCCGCCGATGTCGGCCCACCAAAAGGCGCAGACTCGTCGCCGCGAGGCCGCAGGTCCGGTGCCCGGTCATGCCGATCAGTCGGGGATGGCCCCCTAGCCATGTCGGAGTCTGCTCGACTCGCGCTCCCCAGGCAGCATGTGCTCGTGCCGATCTTCGATGCCATGCCGCGCTTCGACGACGAGATCCTGCCGCAGCTCCAGCGGCTGCGCTTTTTCCGTCTGGCTCCCGAGAGCGAGGTCCAGGTTTCGTATGCGGCCTACACCCGCTGCATGCAGACCGGCGATGCTGCGCCACTGCTTGCGGCTTGGCGCGACGGGGCTGCCGCGACGCGGGCCCAGATCACGGGTCTGGCCGCGCAGATCTATGAATCGGTGGCGCTCCTGCCGCTGCCGCTGCGACGCTTGGCGGTGTTGTCGACGCTGCGATCGGTCCTGCAGGCCGGGGTCCGCTTTCGGGCTGGGCTGCCGTCGGAAGTTCGCGAGCTCCTGCAGCGTGAGTTTCCCTGGCTGGAGCATCGCCACCTGCACATCCCCGAGGGCTACGCCCCGCACTTCGAGTTTCCGGCCGCCTTTGGTCAGTTCCTTTCGAGCGGCAGCCTGGACGATGCGCGGGTTCGCTGGCAGCTCTGTGCCGCGCTCAACGAGGTGCAGCAGAGCATCTATTCCGCCGAGATGGCTGGTCGCTGCGCCCTGCCCGAGCTTCGTCAGCAGAGCGAGCGAGAGGCCGATCTGGCCTGCAACTACTTCGCCCACTCTTCGCCCCCAGTGACCATCGAGCTATGGCGGCAGTGCATCGTGCTGCTCGACGGACTCAACGCTGCGGTGCTGGCCATGACCTGTTCGCTGCGCGGGCCGTGGATCGTCGCGTGCGCGGCGCTTTGCAGCCTGAGTCCCAGCCAGCGCGGGCAGTGGGACCGCTTTGTCGAGGGGCTCTCTGCCCCCCAGTGGCTGCTGCCGCTGCCTTCGCACCTCACCCAACACGCTGCTGTGAGCTAAGCCACCTATGCAGACGGCCTTTCACGCCTCCACCGAACACGTCCTGGTTCAGCTGCTGCTGCAGATCTCGGTGATCCTCATCATCGCCCGCGCCGTCGGCATGCTGTTTGTGCGGTTCGGTCAGTCGCAGTCGATCGGCGAGATCGCCGCTGGCGTGATGATGGGACCATCGCTGCTTGGCTGGATCGCGCCGGGACTCTTCAGCACCCTGTTCGTGCCGCACGGCCCGCCGATCCTGCCGTTTTTGAGTCACATCGCCCTCATCCTGACGCTGTTTCTGATCGGGATGGAGTTCGATTACGGCGAGATCCCCAAGCACGGCAAGCAGGTCGCGGCGCTGGCGCTATCGACGCTGATTTCGCCGCTGCTGGCGGGGGTCGGCCTGGCCTATTTCCTGTGGGGGCTTCTGCCGGGGCAGAAGGGTTTTCTGGCCTATGCACTGTTTATCGGCATCACGCTGGCCATCACTGCCATTCCGATCATGGGCCGCATTCTGATGGAGCAGTCGCTGACGCAGACGCGCATGGGGGTCATCGCCATCACCACAGGCGCGACCAAGGATCTGTTTACGTGGTTTCTGCTGACGCTGATCATCGGCATCGCCAGGCCGCCGGTCGACCTGCTGAAGTTCGGCAAGATGGTGGGCTTGACCGCGCTCCTCGGGCTTGTGGTCTTGACGCTGGGTCGGCGTCTGTTGCGCTGGGCCGAGGCGCGCTATGGGTACGTCCACGGCAAGCCACACCCCACGCTGCTCTCGGGCCTGCTGATCGCCCTGTCGCTGTGTGCAGCAGCGACGAGCTACATCGGCATCTTCGCCATCTTCGGTGCCTTTCTGGCTGGGGTCGCGGTGTCAGGTCAGCGTCGCTTGGCCGAGGCGGTTGCTGACCGTATCCACGACCTGACGATTCTCTACTTCCTGCCGCTGTTCTTCACCTACACCGGACTGCGCGCCGACCTCTCGCTGCTCGGGCGCGAGCTGGTCTTGGCCTGCGGTGCGGCGACGCTGATTGGCAGCCTGGCGATCGGCGGGCCGGCCTATCTGGTGTCGCGCGGCTTCGGCATGACCCCACGCGAAAGCGGGGGCGTGGCGCTGCTCATCAACACACCGGGCTTGATGGTTCTCATCCTGCTCAACATTGGTCTCGACCTGGGAGTGATTCCCAGCGGGCTGTTTTCGCTGCTGGTCGGTGCGGCGATGATCAAGAACCTGGTCACCGCGCCGCTCCTGCGTCGCCTTAGCTCCGGCGGGCTGCCCGCGATGTCGGCCTTTGCCGGCCCGCTGACCTTGCCGCGCGAGGTGCTGCCGGCATCATCTGAGGCGCTCGCGCCGCCCGCCCACGGGGCCTAAGGGACAAGGCAGACTCCGGCGATGATCGACTTTCTAAATGTCTGGAAGTCCTTCGGCGGTCAGCCGGTCTTGCGCGGACTTTCGCTGTCCGTACGGCGTGGCGAGATCCTGTTTGTCATCGGTGCATCCGGCGTTGGCAAGTCGGTGACGATTAAGCACGTCGTTGGCCTGCTGCGCCTCGACCGTGGCGAAGTGTGGTTCGATGGCCAGCGCGTCGATCAATTGTCGGAGGCCGAGTTCTATGCCGTGCGTCGGCGCTGCGCCATGGTCTTTCAGCACTCGACGCTGTTCGACTCGCTCTCGGTGCAGGACAACGTCGCGCTGCCGCTGGAAAAGCACCGCCAGTTGAGCCAGCGCGAGTCGCGGGAGCAGGCCCTCGGCTTCCTTGACCGCGTGCACATGCGCGAATTCGCCAACGCCTTTCCGGCGGCGCTGTCCGACGGCATGCGCAAGCGCGTGGCCATCGCGCGGGCCCTGACGCTGGAGCCCGAGTGCCTGCTGTTTGATGAGCCAACAACCGGGCTGGATCCGGTCTCGGCGCGGCGTGTGGATGCCCTGATCCGCGAGCTGAAAGAGTCGCTGCAGGTCACCTGCGTGGTGGTCTCGCACGATCTGACTTCGATCTTCAGCACCGCGGATCGCATTGCGTTCATCTATCAGGGGCGCGTCCAAGCTCTCGGCACTCCCGATGAGCTGCGCCGCAGCAGCGATGCCGTGGTGCAGCAGTTCGTGCGTGGACTGGCCGACGGACCGATGGAGACCCCCGGCTTTTGAGTCCGCCCAGAAAACCGTCCCCGACGGAGGAACGCCCATGAATGTTCAAGAAGCGATGTCGGCCTTGGAAGGTGCGCAGAACGCTCCCACCAAAAAGACCTACCTGCGCCACGGGGCCAAGGAGCCGCTGTTCGGGGTCAGGACAGCCGACTTGGCCAAGATCAAGGCGCGCATCAAGGTCGATCACGCGTTGGCCCTGGCGCTGTTTGCGACGGGGAATGCCGACGCGCGGCTGCTGGCGATGCAGATCGCGGATCCGGGCAAGCTCGACGAAAAGACGGCGGATGCGTGGCTGAAGGCGGCGTGTTGGCCGATGGATACCTACTACCTGGGGGCGCTGCTTGTGCGCAGCGCGATCTGGCGGCGCTGCATGGCGCGCTGGATGGCGCACAGCGATGAGTGGGTGCAGAGCTGTGGCTATGGCCTGCTCAGTCAATGCCTCAAAGAGGACCCGGACAGCATCAGCGATGCCGAGGCGGAGGCCGCGCTGCAGGCCATCGAGGCCGGCATCCATGGCGCGAAAAATCGCGCGCGCAGCAACATGAACACGGCGTTGATCTCGATCGGCACCTACAAGCCGAGCTTGCGGGCGGCGGCGCTGGCTGCGGCTCGTCGCATGGGTCCAGTCGAGGTGGATCACGGCGACACCGACTGTAAGACCCCCGACGCGGCGGCTTACATCCTCAAAGCGGGGGCGCACTTCGACAGCAAGAGCGCCGGGCGCAAGGCGGGTCAGGCCGGCTCGGCTGCCAAGCCGAAGGCCGCACCGGCTGCAGCGAAGAAGGCACCGGCCACCGCGAAGAAGGGTTCGAACGCCAAGCCCGCAGCAGCAAAGCCCGCAGCAGCAAAGCCCGCAGCAGCGAAGAAGGCACCGGCCAGCCGGAGTCGGGCTAAGTAGGCGCCGCGACGGCGGAAAACGTGCTACGTTGAGAGGGCTCCGCCAGGCGCTGCAGCACAGGCGGGCACTCTACAGATGACCACCTTCTCGCAGGATGGGCTCGCCTTTGGGGCGCCAGAGATTCCGCGTCGCTTCGCGGTGATCATCGGCATCAACAAGTATCCGTT
>DAORCZ010000528.1:0-6043 GCA_035345735.1 Pseudomonadota bacterium
CGATCAACGACGCAGACGGGGCTGGATCGGCAAAGGGATGGGGTCACGAATTTAGAGGACGCTGACCTAGGTGCAGCCGATGGGTTCGTGGGGTCCGCCCCCCGGCTGCGGCCGATGGGGTGGAGGCAGAGGCGGGCCCGTGTGGGTAGGCCGGCCCGGATTCCGGGGCGATTGGTCGGCAGAACTGCGGGCTGCTTGAGTAGTTTTTGCGAGGCACAGCACGCTTTCTTTTGGCTGCCGCGGACGATACAATCTTCCCGGTATCGAATGATCACGTTGCCTCGGGCGGTTAGCTATGGATCGCCAGAGTCCAGGACTCGGCCGGTAGGGTTCCGGGTTCAGGTCTTTCGCCTCGGTGATCCCGCCGCCTTTGTCAGAACCCCAAACCTCCTTCGCTCCGCGCGGTGGGCATGAGCGCCGATCAGTCCCCCGCCGTTGGGCTGAAGGACGCCGAGAGCCGCCTGCGCTGGCTGGCGGCGGTCGTCATCTTGAACGTCGTGCTCTCGAGCTCGTATCAAGATGCGCTGTTTCTGACCTATCACCGCAAGCAGGCGATCCCGCCGGCCATGCTGGTCGGCAGCCTGCTGACGGCGCTCACCACCCTCGGGCTAAACCGTCTGCTGCGCAAGCTGCCAGCGGCGGCGGCGCTGCGCATCATCCTGTTCTGCCTCGGCGCCCTTACGCTGGTCGCGGCGGGCTGGAACATCGTGCCCAGTTCGTCTTCGACGCTGGCGCTGTTCTTGTTCACCGAGGTCGCGACCACCCTGGGCGTCGCCGCCACCTGGACGTATTTCCAAGCCCCGCTCGAAGCCGCGCAGATCCGCTGGCTCTTGCCGCGCCTGGGCACCTGGGCTGGCGTCGGTGGCCTGCTGGCGGGAACGATCATCCCGGTGCTCCTGCGCAACCTGCACGTCAAGCCGCAGTTCCTGATGTGGGCCTCGGGGCTGTTCTGGTTGGCAGCGGGCTTCCTGGTGCGCACCGACTACGCCGCGCGAACACCCGCCAAGCGCCGTCAGAGCAGCAGCACACAGCAGAGCAACCTGAAGAACCTGTTCACCATCCCGCTCGTGCGCTGGATGACGCTGGGCTCGGCGGGCATCATCTGGACCGGTCTGCTTCTGCAGTACGAGTCGCGCGTCTCGCTGCAGCAGACGGCCTGGGAGCCGCAGACGATTACGCTGGTGATGTGCGTGCTGCTCGCGGTGTCAAACGTCGGCGGCATCGCGACGCAGGTGCTGGTGACGACGCCGGTCCTCGAACACTTCGGTGTCGGCCTGGGTCTGGCGATTCTGCCGGCCGCGCTGTGGCTGTGCCTAAGCGGGTACTTCTACTCGACGGCGTACGCCCACCTGGCGCCCCAGCTCTCGGTCTGGATCATCATGGGCGCGCTCTTGCTCGACAAGATGCTGCGTCCCAACCTGCATCGCCCGGCTGAGTCCTGCCTGGTGGCGGCGCTGTCGCCGAGCGTGCGGCCCAGCCTGCTCCTGGTCCTGGGCGGCATCCTGCAGCCGCTGACCAAGGCGATCGGCGCGCTGCTCCTGTGGGCGTTTGCCGCGACGCTGGAGCACGAGTGGATCACCGGCCTGGCGCTCTTCCTATCGTTCGCGGTGACGGTGCTGTCGAGCCGCTGGGGCGCGCTGTATGCCCGCACGCTGCGCGAGACGCTGGAAGAAGGCAGCGTCGATGCGACGATGTCGCAGGACGGCAACGAAGACCTGATGCCGATGATCGATGGCCCGCGCCTCAAGGTGCTGCTGGAAGCCATCGACACCGGCAGTCCCCGCTCGCGCGAGCTGGCGCTGGAGCTCCTGCGGCCGCATCGCTCGAACCTGGTGCAGAAGGCGATGCAGGCCCGCGTCCGCCATCACTACGAGCCGGTGCGCATCGCCGCCCTGCGCTGGCTGGCGCAGGAACCCAACGACGCGCTCGATACCCACCTCAAGCAGCGCTGGGAAGAGCGCTCGATCTCGGATGCCGAGCGCGTGGCCATCCTGGATGCCGCCGGAGCACGCGGGGCGATGCTGCTCAGCGAGGATCGCGAGCGCTGGCTCTCAGCCTCTGATCCGGCCCTGCGCTCGGCGGTCATCCATGCGCTGTTGCGATCCAGCGAAGACAGCGTGCAGCAGACGGCGCGGCGGGCCCTGGGGGCGATGCTGGAGTCGCGCGATTCCGAAGACGCCTTCGCCGCCCTGCGCCTGATCCACGAGCACAAGATCGACGAATTCCTGCCGGCCGTGCTGGCCCGCCTGCAGGACGACGACATGGTCATCCGCCGCGAGGTGCTGAACTGCCTGTCGGCCTTTGCCGACGAGCGGGCCCGAAAGCCCCTGTGGGCGGCGCTGTCCGAGCCGACGCTGGCCCTGGTGGCGGTGCGCGCCCTCTCGGTCTACGGCGAGGCGATCATCCCGCAGGTGCTGGCGCTCTTGAACAGCTCGGAGACTCCCCCGCCGGTGCGCCTGCACCTCTTGCGCATCCTCGGCCTCATCCCCTCGCTGACCGGACAGCCGACGCTGATCGAGCACTTGAAGTCGTCGGATCGCGCCGCGCAGCTGGAAGCCCTCAAGTCGCTGAACAAGCTGCGTCGCGTCGATGAGCAGAGCGTGATGGAAGAAGCGCCGCTCAACGAGTTCTTGATGGTCGAGCTGCGCTGGGGCCTGAACATGCTGCGGGCCCGCGACCTGTTGCGCGATCGGCTGCGGCCGGGTGGCCTGCTGTGGCGCGAGCTATCGGCGCAGGTCGACGCGGCGCAGCAGCGGGTGGCGCTGACCCTGTCGCTGCTCGCCCCCAAGGGCTCGGTGATGAACATCTTCAAGACGCTGCGCTCGCGCAACTCGCCGCACAAAGATCAGGCGCGCGAGCTCCTGCGGACGCTGTTTAAGTTTGGGCCGGTCTCGATCGCCAGCCTCAAGCTGCTGGATGAATCGACGCCCTGGAGTCCCGAGCTTTTTGCGCCCCCGCTAAACGTGCACAACGGGCAGACGCCGCAGAACGCGGTCGAGTGGTTGAAGATGACGCTCGACCCGTGGGTCATCGCAGCGCTGCGCCATGACCCTGACTGCCCGCCGATCACCTCGACCTTCCCGCCGATCGAAGATCCGGTGGACGTGCACAAGGATCTGATCAAGTTCCTCAAGGACGTGCCGCTGTTCGAGGCCCTGACCAACCGCCAGCTCGTCGAGATCGCGCGCTTGGCCGAGAAGATGGATCTGCCGGTGGGCACGCTGGTGTTCAACCAGGGTGACCCGCCCGACTATCTGTATCTGGTTCGCAAGGGCAAGCTGCGCGTGCTGATCAACAACATGGAAGTCGCGCGCCTGGGCGCCGGCGAGTGCGTGGGCGAGATGGCGGTGCTGGCCGGCACGCGTCGCACCGGCGGCGTCGAGACGCTAGAGGCCTGTCAGCTGCTGCGCTTTGCCGAGCGCGACTTCCTGGGTCTGGTCGATGCCTATCCCGAGCTCGGTCGCGCCATCTTGAAGTCGCTGGTGCATCGCCTGGCGGCGGCCGGTCGCAACAAGGAACAGAAGCGCATCAACACCCTAGTCGGCATGGTCTGGGGCAAAGATGGACCGGCCGAGGGGGGAACCCCACCGCCGAGTGCCCGACCAGGACGCGAACCGGGCGCGCTGTCGGGCGCCAACTTCCCGCGGGTTCAGCTGGCCAACTCGGGCACCAATTTCCCACGCGTGCCGCGACCGGGACCGCCACCGGAAGCCGCATCGAACCGCAGTCCGTCGCGGGCCTCGCCGACTAGACCGTTTGGCGATGGCGCGGCCTCGACGCGCTCGCCGGCTCAGCCTGGCCACAGCATGTCGGGGACGGTGGCTCCGATCTCGCCGGGCAGCCCGCCGCCCAGCAGCTCCTCCGGTCCGGGGTCCGCCAGCACCGGCCACAGCACGGGATCGACGCCGAGCCCAGGCGAGAAGAAGGAATAGGTTCCCATGTCGGCCCTCGACATCATCCTCTTCCTCAAAGACGTCTCGCTGTTCGAGAGCCTCACCAACTCGCAGCTTGCCGAAGTCGCACGCCTCGCCGAAAAGGTCGATTACCCGGCGGGGCATGTGCTGTTCAACCAGGGCGATCCGCCCGACTACCTGTACCTGGTGCGCAAGGGCAAAGCCCGCGTCGTCGCCGGCGGACAAGAGCTGTCGCGCCTGGGGGCGGGCGAGTGCATCGGCGAGATGGCGGTCCTGGCCAGCATGGAGCGCACCGCGACCATCGAGACCCTGGAACCCTGTCAGTTCCTGCGCTTCGATGGCGACGACTTCCTGGCGCTGCTCGACACCTATCCCGAGATCCAGCGCGCGCTCATCAAGGCGCTGGTCAACCGCCTGGCGCAGACCGGCAAACGCAACGAGACGCGCAAGCCCTCGACGATCATCGGCATGGTCTGGGGCAAAGACGGACCGACCGAGCCGAACCCCGGCTAGCCGGGCCCGACCGTCGTACAAAGCGCCGTCTGCTCTCGTCAGCGTCGTGATAGGCTACGGCCATGCTGCGTCAGCTAGAGAGTCATCTGTGGGTGCTAGACAAGCCGTTTCGGATTTCTGGAGCGGAGCTGGGCGTGCGGATGACGGTGGTGCGGCTCAAGAACGGCGACCTGTGGGTGCACTCGCCGGTGCGCACGACGCCTGAGGAACGCGGCGCGATTGATGGCCTGGGCCGCGTCGCGCACATCGTCGCGCCGAGCAAAATGCACCACCTGTTCGCTCCCGAGTTCAAGTCCTGCTATCCCGAAGCCAAGCTGTACGTTGCCCCAGAACTTTCACAGAAGAATCGCGCCCTGGTCGCGAGTGAGCCGTTGACCGAGCGCGCCCCGACCGGCTGGGGCGGCGAGATCGAGGTCGCGCCGTTTGCCGGTGCGCCGTCGATCAACGAGAGCGTCTTTCTTTATGGCCGCACGCTGATCGTCACCGATCTGGTGTTCAACTACGTCAGTGCCGAGACCTTTGGCACCAAGCTGTTTCTGTCGCTGGACGGGGCGCTGGGTGGCCTGCGGGCCTCGCGCATTCTGCGCCTGTGCATCAAGGATCGGGCCGCGGCGCGCGCATCGATCGAGCGCATGCTGAGCTGGGACTTTGATCGCATCATCGTCTGCCACGGCGAGGTGCTGCAAAGTGGCGGGCGCGATGAGCTACGGCGAGCCTTCCGCTTCCTCCTTGGCACCTAAAGAAGTCGAGACCCGAAGCGATGGCTGGCTTGCCCTCTCCTCATCTGCGCGCCAAGAGCCCGTTTCCAGCGCTGTGGACAGGCTTTCTGACCATGGCGCTTTTGACCGTCGTAGCGCTGGGGCTTTCGATCGGAGAGTGGCGGCGACCGATCGCTGGCCTGCTCGTCGATGCGTTCGGCCTGATCGATAACTTTGGTTGGCCGGGATGGAGCGGCTATCGCCAGGGGGTCGCCTACCCCGACCGCGTGAACGCCGTCAATGATCGCCACCTGAGCCTGCACAGCCCGGGGGAAGATCTCGATCGCTTGGCGGCACAGGCTGCGGCTGGTGAAACAGCGACGGCGCAGCCGACCCCGCAGGCTGCGGTCGCGGGGTCGCGAGGCTTGAGCTCGGGGTCTCCCGCCTCGTTGAAACTGCTCATCGAGCAGCCGGGCGGCTTCCGCGTGATCACGGTGCAAGTCGAGCGGCTGGGTCTGCCCGCCTGGCTGGTGCTCTGCGGCGGCTACCTGCTGCTCGCTTGGGTGTGGCTGGGTGCAGCTGGCATCTTGTACACGGCTCGCCCGCAGAGCCGCGCCGTGAGCTCGTTTGTGCGCTGGGTGGTGGTGGCCGCGGTGCTGCTGATCACGCTGTTTGACTTGCACACGACGCGCCGGCTGGTGCCGATTACGCTGCTGGCCTACGCCTGTCTGCCGGCCGCCCTCATCGAGATCGGTCTGTGCTTTCCCGAACGCATCCCGATCCTGCAGTCGTACCCGCGGCTGCTGTGGCTCCTGCGACTCTGCGACGGCGTCCTCGCCGGCCTGCTGCTGTACGGCTACTTCCGCCATCACAGCTTCCGCGGCATCGTCGATCTGGCGACCGGGATCTCGATTGTGG
>DAORCZ010000529.1:0-6039 GCA_035345735.1 Pseudomonadota bacterium
CCCTTCACGCGGCGATGGTGCTCCATGGAGCGTACGCAAATGCAATCGAATTCGATTGGGTCGAGAAGGCGGCGATAAAGAACCATTCTCTAATTGATTACTGCGTCATGGTATGCAACAGAAGTAATACAAGTAATGTTAATAACATAAACAACACACTGCCGGTCCGTCGATTCCGGCTGCGGGCATGCAATGGCAAGTACGTATGTGCAGAAAACGCAATGCGCGATTCACTCATTGCCAACCGAGCTACCGCTGCGCAATGGGAGACATTCATCCAGATTGGACCAGACACCGACTTCCTGTGGCAGACCTCGAACTGTCAGTTAGTCACTTCCGAACCTTTCAATCGACCAGCAGCACTACCACCACCAGCCCAAGGTGAGGCGACCGCATGGGCTGACGTGTACCGCTCGGATCTGCAGAGCAGGCGTTTCACCATGGAGCATCTTGGCGACAACAAGGTCGCCATCCGGTCGTGTAGTACCGGCAAGTATGTTTGCGCGGACGAGGCGGGGAGCAAGCCCTTGGTCATCAATCGTGACCACGTAGGCGAGTGGGAGACCTTCATATTGATCCAGTATGAGCCGTTGACGTGTGGGCAGACCCTCAAACCTGGGCAGTTTATCTTGTCACAAAACGGTCTGTTCAAGCTTATCTATCAGACTGATGGGAACCTAGTGCTTTATGGGTGGGGTGGCGTTCCGCTCTGGAATACTGAAACTAATGGCCTTGTTCCCGGCCGGGTAGATATGCAATCGAGCGATGGGCATTTCGTTGTATACGACGCCAGTGGTAAGGCTCTTTGGTGTAGCGGCGTCTACGGACCGCAATACATCAACAGCCAGCTCCGGATCACTGACGATGGCCTTCTTTTCACCGCGGATTCATCGGGGAAGGTCACCTGGAACCACCTCGAAGGCAAGAAGCCGAGCGGCTCAGTCAGCCAGGCTGACGCTGCTTTCGGAAGCTTGGTGCAAGGCTCGTATCAGATCTTTTCAGCCTCTGCGTACCCGCAGCAGCTCATAGTTGACCATAATGGAGCTGCCGGCGGTGCGGTGGGCGTCTATGGAGGCGGCGGATGGCGTTCTGGCAACGACCAGGCCACCTGGCTTCTTGAGCCATGTCCACCATCATCATTCTACTACGGCAACACCTACGCGCCCAAGGGGCCATGGGTTGATTGCGGCTTTTATAAGATTCGGAATAAGCAGAGCGGACAGAGCCTAATCGTCTTTAACGACGGTAATCTGGACGCTCCGGTCGGCATGATCGGCGACAAGAATGGCGACTGGGGGCAGCCCACCTATAACACACAGCCCCTCTGGAGGCTCTGGCGTCTCCGCAGCTCCAATATTTACACCATTCAGCACCATAACGGCCAGCTGCTTATCGTCGGCAACGGCGGAGCGCCGTCGGGGCCAGTGCAAGTCATCGGTCATCAAGGAACGTGGGGCGAAGAGGTCTGCAATCCACAGAAGCTGTGGATGATCAGCCCTATCTGTGAATGATCAGCCTTGCTTAAACGGCTCTCGATCCCCTCGTTCCCCACATCGCCCGAACATATGACCCCATTCTCAGGAGCCGCACCGCCGGTCCTGCCCTGTGCCCCGCCCCTACGTTCGGTCTGCTTCCCATATCAGTCCGAATGGAACCTGAACCTCTGAAGGGGAATTCCTTTTTCCTAAACCCTCTACTGATTCACGCCTTCACGCGTACCCAAAGGGAGAGAGGTGGCGCAGGACTCCACGCGGGCAGTCTTCGCTTCCGTCTCATCAGTATTCGCTTGTTTCTCGTCGCACCTTCGCGAGTTCGCGCCACAGGTCTTGGTTTAGGCACTCAGCGGGCAGGCGACCGTTGATGCGCTGGGGATCAGCCCAGGGGGCACGGAAAAAGGAGTCACGTACCCCTATGTCTAGTTCCCGTCCAGAAACCGTAGCGACGAGGCCCGATCGGGGGGGCACCCGCCCGGAGCGTCCTTCAGGACGCGAGCAACATCGGACGCAGCGCAGCCAGACTGTGGGTGTGCGTCCGTGCGCCATCGAAGCGCGCCAGCACCCGCAGAAAGAGGCAATGCCGCAGGCGCCGGATCACGTTACCCGGCCCGTCGGCGATGTCGCGCGTTTCGGCGTGCAGTCGCTCGGCGATGCGATCGATCGCCGACAGCCCCAGATCCTCCTTGCTCGGAAAGAACCGGTACACCGTGCCCTTGCCGATGCCTGCTTCAGCTGCCACATCGGCGATCGACATCTTGCCGTAGCCGTAGCGTCCAAGCAGCCGAGCGACGGCATCCAGCACATCATCGCGGGTCGATTCTTCAAGTCGGGGGCGCGCCATCTGGATATCCGTCACCCATGACCAATATTGCTTTCTGGTCAAATACCAGGGCGCGGACATGGCCAGGTCAAGCGGGGATGCCGCGGCTTCCGACGCGCCAGTACCGGCGATGTCCTCGCGGGATCTATCGACGCACGGCCGATGCCTTCGCAGGTCCGCAGCGCGCTACATCGATGCGTCCTGCACCAGGAACCAGCCGCCCGGCAGGCGCTGCCAGATAATGAGGGTGCTGCCGCTCTGGGCCGGCTTCCCCGGCTTGAGCTGCGGCCAGCTCAGCCGCCAGCGCAAGGCCAGGCTGACGAAGTCGGGGCTGCCCCGCTGATCGAGTAGCTCGAACTCTAGCTGCCCCATCGTCGCTTGCGCCGCGCCGTACTTCTTGCTGTAGCGCTCCTGCACGACGCGTCGGCCGCGGGTCACTCCGCTCGGCGAGATGAAGAGGCAGTCCTCGGCGTACGCGGCGCAGAAGCCCGCGATATCGCCGCGATTCCAGGCCGCCGTCTGCGCCTGCATGCGGGCCTGCACCTCGGACAGAGAAGCCGCCGAAGGGACAGGGGGCGCGGCGACGGCCTCGTCGGGGAGCGCGGCCAGGGCGCTGGCGGCGGCGAGCCCATGCCGCAGAAACTGACGCCGCGGGGCGGGGCGCGGCGAGCCTTGGGGGTTCGACATGGCCGACGACTTTACAGTTCTTTACGCGGTGAACACGCTCCATTCACAGGGCCTCTCTAGCTTCAAAGTCATCGCAGAGTGGCTGCGACGAAGCGAAGGAGACGCTCATGTTCTGTTCCATCCTGGTTGGTTTCTTCGTCGGTGTTCTGGCTTTCAAGGCGCTGCGTCATGCGCTTTATTTCCATGGTCCGGGCGGCTGCGGCGGCTATCGCTACGGCTATCGCTACGGCTACCGCGGCGGGCCGGGCTGGGCGCGCGGCGGGTACGGGCCGGGCTTCGGGCCGGGCGTCGGTGGCTGCGGTCCGGGCTTCGGGCCGGGCTTTGGGCCGGGCTTTGGGCCGGGCTTTGGGCCGCGTCGCTACGGTCCGGGATACGGATCTGGTTGCGGGCCCGGCTGGGCCGAGCGCGGCGGCTGGGGTCCGCATGGCCAGGGCGGCCCGTGGAACGATGGCTGGGGCGGCCCCTGGGGCGCTGACGATCCGCGCAACCCCGAGGCGGACGCCGGGTACGAAGGCGGCCGAGCAGTGCGGGCCCGCGTGATGAACGTCTCGCTGGATGAAGCGACGCGCGGTCTTGAGCTGCACGAACGGCAGCGCGCCGAAGCCGAGCCGGTGCTGAACCGCCTCAAAGAGTGGCTGGGCAGCCGCGGTCCGCGCATCAGCGCCATCCTGGCTGTGCTCTCGTCTGAGCGCTTCGATGGCGAGGCCCTGGGTCCGATCCTTGGCGAGCTCCCGCCCACCGAAAGGCGCGAGCTGTTCGAGGGTCTGGAACACCTGCACACCATCCTCATCCCCGAGCAGCGCGAGAGCCTGCGCCGCGCCCTCGGCCTGAGCGAAGCGCCGCCCGCCCCCTCGACTCCCTCCGTCTAGCTCCTCCCACCCCTCGCCGCTGAGGGGCTCGCCCCCATCCCCCAAGTCTGCCATCCCCCCCTCGTCCATCGCGCAGAACCCCGGCCGGAACGCCGGGGCACGCCCGACCGCCCTACCCTCTCCGTTATCGCCGTGAGTGGGCGCGGCTGGGCGTCGGCTTGCGCAGCAGCCAGAAGAGCTCCGCCGGCCGACTGGTGCGGGCCGCGCTGACCGCGACAGACGAGCGAGGCTCTGCCCGGACGTCGCCAGCAGGCCCAGCCCCAGCAGCCCCAAAGACCGCGATGCGGCAAGCACGTGCCCACAACCCCGCCATCCCCACCTATCGTATCGCACGTTCTGGCCGGGCCCGCCGGGCCCCCACCGCGGACCACAGTCCCTGCCCAAGTCCGCGTTTCCGCGCCCGATCTCGCGCCGCCGGCATCGCCGTCTGGCTGTAGGCAGCCGGGTAGCAAAAATTAGCTTGCATGTTGGGGCGGCCCCTTTAATATTACGCATACGAAATGAGTAATATCTAATGACACTCCTAAGTGGGTGCAAGCCGTCGCCTGAAACGCCAAACTGACCAGGGGGATTTCATGAGCTTGTATGAGCGTCTGGGGGGAGCCGCCGCCTTCGATACCGCTGTCGAGATCTTCTATCGCAAGATGCTCAGCGACGAACGGGTCGCTGATTTCTTCGACGATGTGGATATGGATCGACAGATCGCTAAGCAAAAGGCCTTTCTGACCATGGTCTGCGGTGGGCCACATCACTACACCGGACGCGATATGCGGACCGCCCATAGCAAGCTCCTGAGTCGGGGGCTGAATGATTCCCATGTTGATGTCGTGATCGGGCACTTAGGAGCCACGCTGCGCGAGCTCGGAGCCCAGGAATCCGACATTGCCGAGGTTGCCGCCCTGGCCAACTCGGTCCGCGATGCCGTCCTGAGCCGCGACCAACCGGCGGCCGCGACGTAGCCCGAGGACCCCATGGCCAAGCTGACGCTACACGGACAGGTCGCCGAGTCGCAGCCGGGCGAGACCGTGCTGGCTGCGCTGCTGCGCTCCGGAGTCTCGGTGGGACATTCCTGTCTGGCCGGGTCTTGTCAGTCCTGCCTCCTGCGGGCGACCGCGGGCACTCCCGCGGAGAGTGGACAGGTCGGACTGCGCGACACGCTGCGCCAGCGCGGCTATTTCCTGCCCTGCATCACCCCCGCCACAGAAGACCTGACGCTCGCCACCGCCGACGAGGATGGGCTGCAGGTGACGGCAACGCTGGTCGCGACCGACTGGCTCACGGGCAGCGTGCTGCGCCTGCGCCTGCAGTGCGACGCTCCGCTTCCCTATCGCGCGGGCCAGTTCATCAACCTCGTGCGCGACGATGGACTCTGCCGAAGCTACTCGCTGGCCAGCGTGCCCGGTCTGGATTCCTTTTTAGAGCTGCACGTGCGCATCCACCCAGGTGGCCGGATGTCCGGCTGGCTGGCGGGGCTATCCATCGGACAGCGACTGGGTCTGCGCGGACCGGCGGGCGACTGTTTTTATGTCGCAGGACGGCCGGCGCAGCCGCTGCTGCTAATCGGTAGCGGCACTGGCCTGGCCCCGCTCTACGGCATTGCGCGCGATGCCTTGGCGCAGGGACACTCTGCCCCGATTGTCCTGATTCACGGGGCTCGGCAGCTCGACGGCCTGTACTACCGCGACGAGCTAGCCCAGCTTGCCGCGGCGCACCCCAGCCTGCAGCTCCGCCCCTGCGTGCTCAGCCCATCGGCCAATCTGCCCACTGACGTCACCGTCGCTCCCCTCGCCGACCACCTGCGGTCGCTGCTGCCCAAGCTGGCCGGCTGGCGCGCCTTCCTGTGCGGCGATCCGACGCTCGTCTTGGCACTGCGACGACAGATCTTTCTCGCCGGCGTCAGCCGCCTGGATATCGCCGCCGACGCCTTCACCACTGCCCAGCCGAAGTAATCGCCCCCCCCGCTTGCAGGCGATGCATGTCGGTGCGCATGCGCGCGCATGCGTTCCCGCGAAACGATGGGTCCCGCGGGCCCACCCGCACCCGCCAGCCGAAAGCACGGACCTCACCCCGCAAACCCGGCAACTTCGCTCTGGCCCGGCCCAGGATCTCCTTGGCCAAGCGAACCACGATCACCTTGCCCCGTCCCATCCACGATGACTTCGCGCGC
>DAORCZ010000530.1:0-6033 GCA_035345735.1 Pseudomonadota bacterium
GCTCATCGCACCGACGAGAGCCCCGATGATCACGCGGCACCAGCCCAGGCTGCCCGGCGGCAGGCGCAGGATGGCGAATTCCGCGGTGCTCGCCGCTAGATCCAGGCGATCGAGCGCCATCGCCGCATAGCATTCGCGGCTCTTCAGCTCGGCGCACAGCGCCTCATCGGGAGCACACTTTAGGCCCTGTTCAACCAAGTGGAGCGTGCCAAGGAGGTTTCCGCTCGCCAGGCTGTCCTCCGCCGCTCGCAGATAGTTGATGGCGGCGCGCTGCGAGTCTCCGCCGCGCACAAAGTGCTCGGCGATGATCGCCAGGTTGCGCTCGTGCGCAGACTCCAGAAACTCGGCGGCCAGGCGATGACCCCGCTGCCGATCGATGTCGGTGAGCAGGCTGTAGGCGGCTTCCCGAACCAAGGCATGACGGAAACCATACTCGGCCTGACCCGTCAGCCGACTCTGCGCATGGGCCTGGATGACTTCCGCATCGACCAGGGTGGACAGGGAGTGCTCGGCCTCTGCCGCCTCCGCCTCAAGACCCAGCAGCGTCGCGATACCGCCGCGCCAGAAGGTCTGCCCAAAGACGGACGCTGCCCGTACCGCCTTGCGCGCGTTGCTATCAAGTCGCCCAAGCCGTGCCTGCAGCATGGCGATGACCGTTTCAGACTGCGCCTCCGAGCTGCCTTCGGCGAAGGAGCGGATCAATTCCTCTAGGAACAACGCGTTACCCGCGCATTGCTCGACGGCCCGGGCGATGGCCTGCGGTGGGACATCCTTCCCCAGCACCTGCACAATCAGCCGCTCGCAGGCCTTCTTGCTCAAGCCCTTGAGCGGAATCTCGTGCACCCGGTGTCCCTGCCACAGCTTCGGGAAGGTGGCGTGTACTTCGGGGCGCGCGAACGACAGCACAAAGAGCGGTGCTCCCGCCTGCTGGCGCAGCACTTCATCGAGCAGGGACACCGTCAGCTCATCGCCCCACTGCAGGTCATCGAGAACCAGCAGCACCGGCGCAGCCGCACACTCGGCAGCGAAGAAGTCCAATAGCGCGCGACGCAGCCCATCCCGCATGAGCTTGGGGTCCAGTCGCGCCGCCTGCAAAACGGGCTTTCCCTCGTCGGAAAATGGCACGTTGCACAGCTCGCCGATGAACAGGACAGTCCGCTCGGAATCGGCCGGCGCAAGATGCTTTGCGATGCGCATCCGCAGGCGCTCGCGCTGAGTATCCAGGGGGTCGCTGTGCGAGATCCCGCACAGCCTTTGAATTACCGCGCGCAGGATTCCATAGGGCGCCGCAGCGCTCATCATGTCGGCGCGTCCGACGAGCAACGTGATCGCGTCATCCCGCTTTTCAACTCGTCTTAGGAACTCATGCCGCAGACGTGACTTGCCGACGCCGGGCGGAGCGGTAACCAGCACGACCCCGGCCTCGGATTCCTGGATGCAAGCGGCAAGCTGTGACTCCAAGGTGCCAAGCTCGGCTTCGCGTCCCACGCAGGGCGTCGGCTTGCCAAGGAGCGGGCGGGTCATGTCCACGTCGCGCTCTTCGTGTAGCAGCAGCGCTCCACCTGACTGGGGTGTCTGCGCAAACCGTCCCGCCAAGAGCTTGGCCGAGAGCGGATCAATGAGCACGCCACTCGTGGCTTTGGCGGCCCCCGGGGGAGTCCCGCTCTTGAGCGAGCGGGCGGCCAGCTCGACGACTTCTCCGACGGCTGTTCGTCCGTGAACCGCTCCCCGTCCCGTCGCCATGGAGACGATGGCTTCCGGCCACCGTTCCTTGATGAGCAGCGCCGCGCGGGCAGCCACGGTGGCTTGATCTTGCGCGCTCCCCAGCGGTGTCACCGTCACCGCCAGCGTCCCATCCGCCAAAAAACCCGGCGAGCTCCCCAGCCCAGTGAGCGCCTGGAGCAGCGTCCCCTGATCCGTTGCCGCCTGCGGCACGTCGATCCCCGGCTGCGTTGCCCCGAACCCGATGTCAACGTCCGGGGCCGCGGCCAAGACGATGCTGAACAGGCTCTGCTCCTGCTCGGCGAAGCTCTCGGCCTTCGCTCGCGGACTGGCCAAGGTCACTCCCAAGGCCACCTCCGGCTGCTCACCCAGGGTGAGCAGCTCGGCGCGCAGCGCTTCGGCATCGGCCAAGCGCTGCTGTGGATCTTTGCAGAGCATGCGGCCAATCAGATCTGAGAATGCTTGGGAAATTCCCGGGCGGCGCTCCACGATGGGAATCGGTTCCTCGAACAGAATCCGAATCAGCACCGCGGCGATATGGTCGGCGACAAACGGCGGCTGCCCGGTCAGGCATTCATAAAGCACACAGCCCAGCGAAAACACATCGCTGGCCGGCTTCAGATCCCGGCTCCCCCGGGCCTGCTCAGGAGCCATGTACTCCGGCGTACCAATGACCATTCCCGTCCTGGTCATCGCCTGCGAAGTCACAATGCGACGAGCAATGCCAAAGTCGAGGATCTTGACGCGCCCGATATCACCACCCATCAGGAACAAGTTCGAAGGTTTGAGGTCGCGATGGATGATGCCGCGCCGATGTGCCACAGCAAGGGCGTCGGCGACCTGTTCGAGAAGTCGTATGCCATCGCGCACCGGCAGCGGACCGCGCGCCAGGCGCTCGCTCAGATCCTGGCCGTCGAGCCATTCCATGGCGAGGTAGCGCTGGTCGTCAGGGGTCTGGCCGTGGGCGACGTGCGCCACGATGCCTGGGTGGCGAAGCTCGGACAGGAGCTGGGCCTCGCGGAGAAAGCGCTCGGACTCGTCGTGGTTGCTGCTATCAGAGTGTAGAAGCTTGAGCGCGACGGTGTCTCCGCTGTAGCGGTCGGTCGCGCAGTAGACCGTGCCCATGCCGCCGCTGCCGGCGACGCGCAGGATCTCGAAGCGGTTGGCAAAGAGGCTGCCAGGCGAGAGGCGTAGATTCCCCATCTTCGCCAGTATGCCCGACCGGCGCGTGGATTGGCATCAGGTCGGGGCGGTCGGCATCGTTCCTGCTCCGCCACTCAATATGTAAACACCTGCCTAGCGCGATAGCTCGGCGTAGGTGCTGGGGACGTTGACCTGCTTGTGCACCCAGTCCCAGATCTTGTAGCCCTGGAACGTCGGGAGGGTGACGCGAGCGACGGTCTGTTCGACGGTAAGGCCCTGGGTCTTGGCACTGCCGACCTCACTGAGCAGGTTGCTGAGGTAGTCGATCGAGAAGTCCATGCCGTGCGCATCGGTGGGGTGGTCGTGGCCGGGAATGATGCGGGTGTCGGGGGGCAGCGAGGCGCGGACCTGGCTGAGGGTGGTATTCACCTCGCCGGCGTGGCCGGCCAGCAGCCAGGGCACGGCGGGCTGGGCAGCGACCAGGGGGTTGCCGGTCCAGACGATCTTGGCGCTGGGAACGTGGACGAACAGATCGCCGCCGGTCTGTGCGAAGCCGTAGTAGCGGGCGCTGACCTCGATGCCACCCAGATCGAGGACAAACGGGGTGCTGTCACCCACCAGGATGTCGGCCGCGACGGGACGTAGCTCGTCTAGGCCCTGGTCGTTGCCGAAGTTCATCTTCATAAAGGCGATGTCGTCTGCGAAGTGCGTGGCGATGTACTCGGCGGTGCGCTGGTGCTGGACGATGTGCACGCCGGCCGGCAGGAAAGCGTTGCCGAAGCTGTGGTCGCCGTGGCTGCTGGTGTTGATGACGTGGGTGATGGGCTTGTCGGTCTGCTCGCGGACCAGGGCGACGACCTGGCAGAACAGCTGACGGTTGATCATGCTCTCGACAAGGAGCACGCCGTGATCGCCGATGACAAAGCCGCCGCTCGTGGCCAGGGGAATGCCGGCGGCCGAATAGGTCTGGGCATTGCTGTCGTAGATGGCGAAGACGCGGTCGGCGAGTCGCTGCGACACCAAACGGATGGCGTTGGGAGTCCACAGGTAGTTGGGGTTGGCAGCGGTGAAGGTTGGGGCAGCGGTGCAGGCGTCAAACGTCTGCGGCACCGGAGCGCCCCCGCAGCCCAGCGAAAACAGCGAAGCACACAGGAAGGCAGAAAAGAGGTGGGTCTTCATGGGTCGGGCTCCTTGCGTCGGTACGCGATGCAGCGTGGGGAATCGGTAGCGGCTAAAAGGAGCGTAGCCAGGAGTGACAGCGACGATAAGGCAGACAGAAGGACATGCACTGTTGCCGGCCAGGACACAGTGCGGCGGGCGGGCCAGGGCGGCGGTTGCGATGCTCTACTCAGACGCTACGGCGCCGGGCAAGACAGCCCCCCGACGAGGCAAAGCGCACCCCGCTGGCCCCAGCCTCTCACCGCGCCGACTTCGCATTCCGAAGTCGGATTCCGAAGTCTGGGGGGCGCTGGCTTAGGAATCGGAAGCTCGGCTAGGGGCAGCCGAACAGGCCGCTTTGGACGGACACGGGACCGATCGCGTTGCCGGGCGGCGTCGAGCTAGAGATCGACGTGCCCGTAAAGACGTAATACATGCCACCGCCGCTGTACACGCGCTGGCCGGAGTTCGAGACGACGGTAGTCGTGTAGTACTTGGCGCCATCATTGGGACAGCGGCTGAGGGCATAGTAGGTGGTCCCTGACGGCGGCGAACAGGCCGGGCTGGTGAGGGTGATCGAGTTCGACGGCGTGGTCGAGGTGCTGTTGTTCTTGGCGCGAACGTAGTAGCTGTGCGTGCCGCAGACGCTGTTCAGCGTGGCGTTCAAGCCCGTGGTATCGGCGACGACCTTGGTCGAGTCCTGGTAGACATCGTACTTGTTGGCATCGACCGACATCGTCCAGGTCAGCTGCAGCGTGCTGTTGTCAGCCGATGAGCCGCTGCCCCGGCTGAGGGTAAACAGGCCCGGGGTGCCGGAATAACAGAGTGTATGCGCGGTTGGGGTACAGGTGGCTGACCCGGTGCAGAAGGCACCAGTGGATACGTTGACGCGCCCGTACAACTTGTTGGCGCAGATTCCCAAGTTGGTGGGATCTTTGTGCGTAATCCAGAACTTGGCCGGAGACGGCGGATTGCTGGCAAGACGCTCTGTTCCCTCACAGTTGTTGGCTTGCACGTTGTGACAGGAATACGTGCTGCCGTCGAGCGAGACGCCGAAGTACCAGTCGGCGAGGGTCCCGGTAGGACGCAGCGTGACAATCTTGGTGACCGTGTCGTAGGAGAAGCAGACCGGCGTGGGTGGCGTATCGCAGACTCCGGCACGGGCCTGGGTTATCACGGCTAGCTGGGCCAACAGAGAAACCGCGAGTAGCAGAGACGTTCGCGTGATCTTACGCATCGGGAGTCCTCCTGGGGTTGCGCCTGAGAACAGGCTGCGGGTTGATTCCGAATTCGTGGACAGGCTGGGGAGGATCAGCCAGCCATGTTTCGGCTGACAATCGCCGGCGGTGCCCCAATTCCGCCATCCGCAGTCCTTTTTCGCGCCAGCCGGTACCACCTCGACGGGAGGTATGGGCCGCGTGATAGCCTGCGTCGATGCAGGGCACCTCGGTTCCGGTGGAGCTGGTCTCTGATCCGCACGTCTTCCTAGCGGCGCCGGTCGGGCGCTGCTTGGTCGGCGAACACATCCTGGCTTGGTATCGCGACCCCGGGCTTACGGTGATGGTCATCTGGGGACTGGTGACCGACCCCGATGTCACCTGCATGCTGGCGATGATGGAAGCGCGCTGCCGCAAGGACGCGCGACCACACCTGGCACTGATCGATTTTCGGCGGATGGAGCAGGTCGAGCCGGCCCACTTCGAGCGCGTGTTCTCTTTTTATGAGGCGAATCGCGAGCGCCTGGTCGAGATCATCGAGCGACGGGCCGTGCTGCGGCCCAAGGGCTTTGTGGGGGCCGCGATCGAGGGGTACTTCGCAATGCTGAGTCAGACCTGCCACAATCGCATCTTCACCGAGATGAGCGAGGCGCTGGCGTGGCTGGGCTTGCCGGTCCGCGATCCTCTGCCGCGCGATCTGCAGGCGCTGCAGGAACGAGCGCGGAGTACGCCGATCCTGGTCGAAGAATTTCGCAGCCACCTGCGGCGCAGTCCGCAAGCGGTGACGCTGGAT
>DAORCZ010000531.1:0-6027 GCA_035345735.1 Pseudomonadota bacterium
GTCTTGACCTGATCGCGCAGTCGCAGAATTTCGAGCTTGCCCCACGTGTAGACCATGTAAAGCGGGTCCTGCGTGCCGCGCAGCGCTTCCATTTCGGCGACCTTCCGTGTCTGCAGGGCCTGCTGCTGAAAGTAGGCTGTGCCCTCGGCAACGGTCATCGGTCGGGCGCCCGGCCCAGCCGCATCGGTGTGCATGCGCAGCGCGACGACAAAGCGACCCGCTCGCAAGAGCGCGTCTTGGATCTGCGCCAGGCGCAGCCGGGGATCGCCGCCGCCGTAGCCTTCATCGAGCATCATCTGCTCGGTGTAGTGGGCCCAGCCTTCGATGTTGCTCATCACCCCGAAGAGCTGTCGCGCCTTGCTGAGCTTGGCGTCCCACAGGTGCTGCAGGTAGTGGCCAGGATAGGCCTCGTGAATCGCCGTCACTTCGATGATGGCGCGGCTGTGTGCCCCGCGCAGGAAGTCTTCCGCTTGGTCTTTGGTCCAGCTCGGATTGGGCAGCGTGACGTAGTAGTACGCTTCTTTGGCGGTGTCGTACGGGCCCGGCGTGTCCATCGAGGCCAGCGTCGTGGCGCGCATAAACGGCGGCGACTCGCGGACCAGCGGCAAGATCGGTGAGGGCACGGTGACGATGCCGCGTTCGATCAAGAACTTCTGCTGTCCCGACAGGCGGGCCGCTGTCTCATCGATGACGCGATCCCCGGTGGGATGATCTTTGAGCATGTCTAGCTGCACGCTCTGCACGTCTTTTTTGCTGTCGATCTGCGTCGCCGTCTTGCGGAACTCGGCCTGCAGCCGCGCGATCTCGGCCTCGGCACGCTTGAGGAGCAGGGGCAGCGGCTCGTCGATCATCTCGACCGCCCACAGGCGCTTTTTGTAGGCCTCACTGCCGATGGCAAAGTCCGTTGTCGCGTGGGTCCGGCGGCGGCGTAGGAAGTCGCCGAAGCGGCGCAGCGCGGTGGCTACGTTTTGGCTTTCGCTGCGCAGGGCGGCCTGTCGGCGCTCGTCTTTGATCTCGGGGAAGGCCAGCGGCACGTCGTCGCTAAGGAAGCGGGCGGTGGCATCCAGGTCGCTCAGCGTGATGTCGATCCCGACCTGCGCCACGGGGGCACTGTCGTCGAGATTCTGCTCGGCAGCCTGCAACACGGCGGGCAGCTTGCGCAGCCGGGCCAGCACCAGATCCAGGCGCTGCTCCGCCGGTGCAAACGAGCGCTTGATAAGCGCATTGACGCTGCCCGCCACCATCCGCAGATAGATGCCAGGACGTCGGCGATGGTCCTGGGCTTCGGCGCGCAGGTAGATGCGGGCCGCGATGGCCTGGCGAACCAGATCCAGATCAAACCGGCTATCCGGCGACAGCGGTGCGCGCGGCACCCCAGCCAGCCGCTCCTGCCAGGCGCGCAGCCAGGTCAGCTCAGCGGCGATGCCGGCCGGTGAAAGATCGTCGATTTCACCGTCGTAGGTGTGGACGCCAAGCTCGGTGGCTTCCAGCGGATAGTGCTGCAGATATTCCGCCGACAGCTTGTCGACCAGCGCCGAAAAGGCCTTCTCGTCGCTCGGTGCAGCGACGGCAGATGAGGCGGTGCTGGTCAGCGCTAGACCCAGGCAAAGCAGGAGGCCGCGCAGGCGGGATCTGGCCCGTAGGCCAGGGCGGATAGAGATTGGGCGAAGGCGGTTCATCAGGGCTGTTCTCTCTCGGACTTTTCGTGAAACGGGGGGGAATGCGCAGGCTGAATCAGGCCGCTTACCGCGGCGTGCACGATGGCCTGTCGCAGGAGGCGCAGCCGCTCGCTCGTCGCCATGCGCCGCAGGGCTTCGGCGTGCAGGCGTTCACCGGCGATCTCGGCGAGCAGGGTGTGGTCGATGGCCGACAGCAGGCCCATCGTCGTCTGCTTGGACTTGCTGAAGATCGGCTGCAGCTCACCGACGCGAAACGAAAACGGCGGGATGGTGCGCGCGATGGCGAGGATCTCTTCCGACAGGGCGCGCGGCAGCCCATCGCAGACGGTGAGGTGCGGCGTAAAGCCGGGATAGTCCGGCTTGCGCCACAGCGCGCGTAGCTGTTCGGCCTGACAGCGCAGGATGACCGTCGATTGCCGCTCGCTCAAGAACGCGTCGGCACCGGGCACATGCACGCTGGTGCCGCGTACGCTCTGGGCTTGGCGCGGCAGGCGATAGCGTTGGCGGTAGGGGCCGCGCACCGTGACGTGGGCCGGCTCTTTTTCGTGCGGGTTGGCCAGAGCGCGCAGCAGGTTCAGCCAGGCGCATAGCCCCGGCTCGTCGGGATACACGACGTAAAACACGCGCACAAGCGGAGCCCCAGCCATGGCTCAGACCAGCAGGTAGCGCATGGCGGCTTCGTCGTGCTTGACGCTGTTTACGAACGAATACATCAGGTCACCAAACGCCGCGGCGCGGGCAAACGACTGCGCCCGCTCGGTGCGGTCGGCGAAGCGCGCAAACAGGCGCTCTTTGTCGGATGTCTCGTTGAGAAACCAGGCGTACTCGGACAGCAGGCGCTCCAGGATGCGGCGGGCCACGGCATCGCGGCGGTCGGCGACTTCGCGCAGGCGCTCGGTCGGCGTGCGATGGACCAGGCGTGCCACTTCATCGGGCGTGATTCCCGGCGGAGCGGCAATCAGCGGCGCGATCATCGAAAAGCAGATCAGCAGGCGGCTGTACTTGAGCCGGAAGTTCTTCACCAGCTCGTAGATCTTGTCGCTGGCCTCGGTCTTGCCGGTGCGGCGCGCCTCGTAGTTGAGGCACATGGTCTTCCAATAGCGCAGGAGATCATTGAGCAGAAACACCGGGCGAAACGTCGCTGCGTGATCGGCAAAGTCGCGAAAATAAGTCCCCAGGATCTCGCCGATGACGGCTTCGTAAATCGGCGGGTTGTAGACGCAGATGCTTTCGAGCAGCAGCAGCATGCGCGCCGTGAAGTGGTTGCGATAGTCGTCTTCGCGGCTGCCCAGCGTGCGCTGGATGTCACCGACGTAATGGATGTCGAGGTAGATGCCGCCCTGCGTGAACTCGGGAAAGCCCAGGCGGCGGCAGGCGGCGATGATCGCGGCATCGGCCAGCGTCTTGTCGACGCGTGATAACGGCCGCTCGCTGCTTTGACCCAGGCGCAGGAAAAAAATATCGACGTCGGAAGCGGGCGTCGCATCGCCGCGGCCGTACGAGCCAGTGACGTAGATGCACAGGTCGGGGATGTCGCGCACCTCAGGCAGCGTCGAGAGCGTCTCGCGCAGCGCCGCCATCCGCGACAGCGCGAAGTCGCGGCGGCGAATAATTTCATCTGCGCTGTCGTGGGCGGTATCGGGGGTCATGGGCATGGCGGCAGCCCCAGGTAGACAAGGGCAGCCCGCGATGGGCTGTTTGGCGTCGAGCGGCGAGACTATACACAGATTCACAGGCGAAAGAACCTGTCGCGACGTCGCGTGGTCGCAGCGCGCCGGCCACCCGGGTTGTGAACGTGATATAGCGTCGGTCATGCTCACGCCGTCGCTCCCTGAGGAGCCCAAGTCCCGCTCTGCCCCGCCGCTGCCGGATCCGCAGCTCCTGGCTGTTCCGGCCGGCTTCTGCCTTGTGCGCTTTGTGCAGAGCTCGCCCGTGCCGGTGCTGCCGCCGCTTCTTTTCGACGCGGAGCGACGCTCGCTGCAGCTGGTGGTTTATCGCAGCGCGGCCCCGCTGCCGCCGAATGCGGCTCCTGCGGTGGAGGTCCTAGTCTGTCAGCCTGCCGTCGGACAGCCGCTCTTGGTCTATGGCTTGCCGGCGGCGCGCTCGGTGGCGGGACCTCGCGCGCGTTCGAAAAAGACATCGACAGCGACGGACTGGCCTGATCTGGCCGATCTCAAAGAACAGGTCGAGACGCAGCTCGGACTCAACGAAGACCTGTCGCTGTTCTACGCCATGACGGCGAGCGATCCCGGACTCGCCTGGGTGGCCGAGGCCGAGGCCGGCCGCACGCTGCGCGCCCCGCGGGTGTTCGAGGATTTGCTGAAAGCGCTCCTCCGGGCCCGCTGCGCGAAGAAGTCGGTGCCGGATCTATGCGCCCGGCTGTGTGCTGCGTATGGGCCGCCCACTTCGCTGAATCGTCGCGGCTTTCCGACGGCAGAGGTGCTGGCGGCGCAGACCCCGGCCCGGCTGGCCAAGCGGCTTAAGCTGACGCCGCAGGTGGCCAAGGCGATGCACGCGCTGTCTTGCTTTTGTGCCGATGGTCGCTTCTATCCCGAGTCTCTCCGGCGCTTGCCGCGCGACTTTGCTGCCCTGCTGACCGAGGCCGAGAGCGACCAAGAGGCGGAAGCAAACGTGCTGCTTGCCGTCGATGCCGAGCTGGAGTGGCAGGAGCGCGTGAGCTACTTCCTTGACCACCTGCCAGGCCGGAGCGAGCGGCTGAGCGGCCTGCTCTATCCGGCCCTCGCTTGTCATCGCGAGCTGCTCCTGGACATGGCGACGCTGCGAGCCTGGAGTGCGCGAATGCAGCGACGGAAGAGTGCCTCTCGCGCACCGCTGCGAGCGGGCAGTGAAGCGACCTCCGCCACCGTTTCGCGCATGCTGCAGCGGGTTGGTCACTACGCGATTTACGCCGGCCTGGCGCAGCGCCTGCTGTTGCAAGGGCCGCCTAGCGTATAGTGCGCCGGCATGTCGTCACGGAAGCTTTCACCGAGAACGTCTCGGCAATTTGTATGGGCTTGTCGCAGTGCCTGGCTGTGCGCTGGGCTGCTGTCGATCGAGCTTCTGGCCCAGGCGGATAAGCCGTCTGCACCGCCACCAAAAGCCGCGGCCGCAGTGCCTATTCCCCCCGACGCCGGACCGCGTCTGGTGAGCGAGATCCTTGCCGCCCCCGTCGAGCCGATGAGCGCGTTCAAGCTGACCTCGGACTTGGCAGACCGCGTCGGGGCTCGCCTGGCCGGGTCACCGGGAGCCGAGCGCGCCGTCGCCTGGGCGCTGTCAGCGATGCAGGGTGCAGGTCTACACAACGTCCATCGCGAGCCGGTGCGTGTGCCGCGCTGGCTGCGCGGTGAGGAGTCGGCAGAGCTGCTCGGCGAGACAGTGCAGCCGCTGCACATCGCCGCCCTCGGGGGCTCAGTCGGTACGCGGGCCGCGGGGCAAGACCGGGTCGTGCCCATCGAGGCCGAGATCGTCGAGGTCGACTCGTTCGAGGCGCTGGCCAAGCTGGGCGAGGCGGTTCGCGGGCGCATCGTGCTGTTCAACAAAGAGATGGCTCGGACCCGCGACTTCGATGGCTATCGCGACGTCGTGGCGCTGCGCAGCCGCGGTGCGGCGCAGGCCGCCAAGCTGGGTGCGCTGGCGGTCCTCGTGCGCTCGACGGGCACCGGCTTTCATCGCCAGCCACATACCGGCGCTATGCGCTACGATGAAGGCGGCGTGCGCATTCCCGCAGCAGCGCTGGCCGCCGAAGATGCAGAGCTCCTGCATCGCCGCTTGCAGAGCGGCGAAAAGCTGCGCGTGCGGCTGCGGATGTCGGCCAAGCTCGACGGCGAAGTCGATTCCTGGAACGTCCTCGGGGAAGTCCCAGGTCGCGAGCGGCCAGACGAGATCGTCCTTCTCGGTGCGCATCTCGACTCGTGGGATCTGGGCAGCGGGGCGCTCGATGATGGCGCGGGGTGTGGCCTGGTTATCGACACCGCTCGTCGCATGGCGCAGGCTGCGCAGAAGTCACCGGGGGCGGGCCCGCGTCGCACTGTGCGCGTCGTGCTGTTCATGAACGAAGAGCTGGGGCTGTCCGGGGCCCGCGCCTATGCCGCCGCCCATCGCGATGAGCTAGCCCGTCACGTCGCGGCGATGGAAGCCGACTCCGGGGCTGGGCAGGCCTTTGGCTATCGCGTCACCGGCGGCGCGCCGGCTCAGACGCTGGTCAAGGACTGGCTCGTGCCCTTCGCCAAGCTGGTGCCGCAAGAGGTCACGGCCGTCGAGGAGTGGGGGGCGGACCTGATGCCGCTGCAAGCTGCCACGGTGCCCGTCGTCGGGGTCGCGCAGGACGTCTCGGACTACTTCGAGTGGC
>DAORCZ010000532.1:0-6021 GCA_035345735.1 Pseudomonadota bacterium
CGCACCGCGACGACGGCTTCCAGCGCGGCAGCCGCGCCCATGCTGTGCCCCACGGCGCCTTTGATCGAGTGCACCGGGAGCCTGGCGGTGCGCTCAGCAAACACGGCCGGGATGGCCTGGCCTTCCATCAGATCGTTGAAGGGGGTTGCCGTGCCGTGGGCCGAGACAAAGTCGATGTCCGTGTGATCCAGCCCGGCATCGCTGATCGCCGCTCGCATCGCTCGGCTTGCCCCGCGCCCCTGCCGATCGGGACCGGTCATGTGGTTGGCGTCGCAGGACTGACCGCTGCCGTTCAGCAGCGCCCGCACCGGCTGCTGCCGACGCGTGGCATGGGCCAGCGACTCGATCACGAGGAAGGCGGCGCCTTCTCCCAGACTCAGCCCGTTCCGCCGCACATCGAAGGGTTTGCAGGCCGTAGGCGACAGCGCGCGCAGCGACTGAAAGCCGCGCAGCACGAAGTCGTTTAGGGCATCTCCGCCGCCACAGAGCACGACATCGCAGCGCCCGCTGCGAATCCAGCCAAGCGCGCAGGTCAGTGCGACATTGCCCGAAGCACAGGCCGCACAGAGCACCTGCACCGCATCGGCCCCATAGATCCCGGCTAGCTCGTGCGCTGGGAACGCCACCCCCAGGCTTCTGGGCGGACCCGGCGCAAGCCCCGGTACGGACTGCCGCTGGCTCGCCAGCCATGGGGCTTTCTCGCCGTGGGTCGTGCCCAGACAGACCCCCAGCCGCGGCGGGCGAGGGCTCGGCTTGCCTAAGGCCCCGTCGGCTAGGCCAGCATCCCGCATGGCTTCTGCCGCCGCCAAGCGAATCATCGCGGTGGCTCGTGGCGCCGAGTCCCACAGGACACTAGCGCCAGCCACCGCCGCCCCAGAAGGCCCCTCGGGAAGCGGCACCAGCGACAGCGGCAGCCCCGCGATGCCCCAGGCTTCGCCATCGCTGCGCGCAGACAGCGCGATCTGTCCGGCCAAGAGCCCTTGCCACAACGCATCAACCCCCAGGCCGAAGCCCGAGACAGCCCCCAAGCCGGTAACGACAGCTGGCTGGCTCACTGCGCAGCCCCGCCCGACGTAGAAGCGCTCGCTGCCCCCGGCTCCACGCGCGAGCTGAAGAAGTCGTAGAAGTGGTACCACTGCGTCGGGTAGCGACGGACGAAGCGCTCGTACACGGCCACGACTGCGGCAGTGGCTTGCCGAACATCGCCATCGCGATCACGGGTGTGGGCGACTTCGATCGCAGGCTCGATGTAGTGCAGCACGCGCCGCCGGCCCGCCTCTTCCTCAACGACAAAGAAGTTCGGCACGATGGACGCGCCGGTGATGCGGGCCAGGAGCGCGGGGCCGATGGGAAAGGCCACCGGCTGGCCGAAAAATGGGATCTCCAAGACCTGGCCACCGATGTTGCGATCGATCTGCATACCGAGCACCGCGCCCTCGCGCAGCACCTGAGCCAAGCGCAGACTCGCAAACGGCGATCCGGTCGTGTAGACAATCTCGAAGCGGTCACGAAAGCGCTTCTCGAACTCCTGCACCGAACGGTTCGGCTCCTCGGCCATGGCGACGCAGAAACGCGCCAGCCCGCGCAGGCGAGCCAGATACGGCGCAAGCTGCCACATTCCCAGATGGCCGGTGGCCGCGATGACGCCCTTGCCTCGCCGTACCGCCGCCACGATGTGCTCGTAACCCACCGTCCCGGTGTCGCTGTCGAGAGGCAGGCCCATGTGCATGCCGTAGGTGTCTGAGAGCATCTGCGCGTAGTTGCAGAACAGGCGGAAGCTGCGCTGGTGGCGCTCCAGCTCGGTGGACAGCGACCCCGCTGGGCCGGAAGGTGGACCACAGACGTGGTCGAGGTTGCTCTCGATCGCCCGCCGTGCCCCAGGCAGTAGGGAATAGAAAATACCGGCCCACAGCGGCATCGACAGGCGCTTGACGCGGGGCGGAATGCGACGAATCCCTCCCAACATCAGCTGGCGGAAAAACGGTCCTTCGAAGCGATGGCGGTGGGCTCGGCCCGGGAGGTCTTCAGGGTGCAAGGGAGGTTCAGGCGACATCGGCGTGCGGCGCCGGCAGTGTATCGCTGCCGCCCCCAGACGCAATCGCGAAGCGTGGCCGTTCCCCGGCCGCAGCACTGTGACGCGGCGAGGTCTAGGCAGCCGACTGCGCACAGAGTGCGACGACTGCTTGCATGGCGAATCCCGGCTCCATTAAGATGCGCGGCGCTATGGGTCATCGGGCTGCGGAGGAGGAAGAGGCGGCAAAAGTCGGGGCATCACACTTGATGCCAGCGACGAAAACTCGTGATCCGAACGCCACCAGCCTCATCGAAAGTCCAGCGGCGTTTACGCGCCAGCGGCCTGGTGGGGCGTTCGTCGTACTGACGGGCGGCGATCGCGGCGAACAGGTTGTGCTGGGCGATAACCATCAGCAGATCACGATTGGATCGGCGCCCGGTGCAGATCTGGTGCTATCCGATCGAACGGTCTCGCGCCGACACTGCACGGTTTCGTTGGAAGCCGGACAGGTGGTGGTGCGCGACCTGGACTCGACGAACGGCAGCTTCACGCACGGTTCGCGCTTCAAAGAGATCGTCATCGGCCACGGCGCGGAAGTGACGCTGGGCAAGACGGTGCTCAAGTTCGTGCCGCGCGAAGAAGCGCTGGAACCTGAGGAGTGTAGCGAGGGCAGCTTCGGCGAGCTCATCGGTCATGACCCGAAGATGCGCCGACTGTTCGGCCTGCTGCGCGACATCGCCCAGAGCGACACCACCGTGCTCATTGAAGGCGAAACCGGCACCGGCAAGGAGCTGATCGCCGAAGAGATCCACCGCCACTCGCGCCGCGCCAACGGCCCCTTCGTCGTCTTTGACTGCGGCGCCGTCCCGCGTGAGCTCATCGAATCGACGCTGTTTGGTCACGTAAAAGGCGCCTTCACGGGTGCCATCGCCGATCGCCGCGGAGCGTTCGCGGAAGCCCACGGCGGCACCATCTTCCTCGACGAGATCGGCGAGCTGGCGCTGGATCTGCAGCCCGCACTCCTGCGAGCTCTCGACAAACGAGCGGTGCGGCGAGTTGGCGCAAACTCGTACGAGCAGGTGGATGTGCGGGTCATTGCGGCCACCAATCGCGATCTCCGCGAAGAGGTCGCCCGGCGTGCTTTCCGCGAAGACTTGTTCTATCGCCTGGCGGTCATCCGCGTGCACCTGCCCGCCCTGCGCGAACGCGGCCGGGACATCGATGTCCTCGCCGACCACTTCGTGCGTCAGTTCTCTGGGACCCGCAAGCTGTCGATTCCGCAGAACGAGCTGCAGCGCCTGCGCAGCTATGGCTGGCCGGGCAATGTCCGCGAGCTGCGCAACGTCATTGAGCGAGCCTGCGTCCTCTCCAAGGGAGACTCGCTCCTCATCGAGGACGCGCTGGGCGATCAGCTGCAGCACGGTGCCCCGGTCGGTTTCCGTACCAGCCTGCCCTTCAAAGAAGCCAAGGGACAGCTCGTCGAGCAGTTCGAGCGCGAGTACATCATCGACTTGATGAAGCGGCACCGCATGAACCTGTCAGCAGCCGCGCGTGAAGCCCAGATCGATCGCAAGCACCTACGCGAGCTCCTGCGCAAGTACGGCCTCGACTCGCGCAGCGACTATCAGGACTAGCTGCGCACGGCCCAACCGGCTGCGGTTCCACGTTGTTGTCTCGTCGGTGTGAACGTCCCGTTGGGGGGGGCCAGGGCCAAGCGCTTGGCCGTTTATCGATGGTCGTGGCCCTGGGGCTCTGCGCGACAGGGCCGGCGCAGGGGCAAGGATTCAGCACGGCCGTGCGTGGATCGAACATCCGCGATGATGCGGCCGCCGTGAGCCAGATCGACCTTGGGCTGCCCGGCGAGCGCGGTGCACCCAGCGCCTACAAGACATCGCTGGCGCAGGTGCTGGTCGGCCAGCCAGGGGTGCAGCTCCGCTCGTCAGGGGGGCTGGGCCAGTGGAGCGGCGCGATCTTGCGCGGAGCTGATGCCTCCCAGGTGGCGATCCTCATCGACGGTGTGCCCCTGCAGCGCGGGGGGCAGTCGGCAGTTGACTTGTCCCAGCTCCCCGTGGACGGCGTCGAGCGAGTCGAGATCTACCGCAGCCTGCCGCCGCTTGAGGTCGGCATCGATGCCATCGGTGGTGCGATCAACCTGATCTCGCGCCGCGGCCGCCCCGGGCAGAACACCTTCGTCGTGCTGGGAGCAGGCTCCTTCGGCTTGCGCAAAGTCACCGCTGGCCACAGCAGCGAGAACAGCAGCCGTCTACGTACCGCTGCCACCCTCAGCTACCAGGGAGCAACCGGCGACTTTCCCTATCTTAGCGACGGGGGACTTGTGTATTCCGGTCGCCTAGTCGAGCTGATTCGACGCAACGACGACTTCGACCAAATCAATGCCGACATTCGCGTCAGTCGCGAAGACAGCAGCGGAGGCTTCTTCGTTGCCAGCCACAGCCTGCTCAAGTTTCAAGGGGTCGCCGGCATTGGCCAGGCCGGTGCTCAGCCCGGACAGCCCCGCTTGCAGCTGGGTCGCGCCCTGCTCTCAGCGGGCGGCCATCGCATTCTTGCCGACGGGCGGGTACGGCTAGGTAGTGACGCACACCTGCTGGCGGAAGGCTCGCGCCTAAGCGATCTCGCAAGCGTTCCGGCCGCCAACTTCGAACAGTTGGGCCTGCAGGCAGGTCTGCGTGGACTGGCCAGCATCGCCGGTCGCGCGCAGTCCCAGCGCGGCATCCCGCTACGCCGCGTGCTGCTGATGATCGATGGCCGCTATGAACGAGCCACCAGCTCCGACCTGTGTCCAGCCCCTCGTCGAGACTGTGCGGGCGCTACCCCCACGGTGAGCCAGCGCCTGCGCCTGCAGCTTGGGGCAGGCGGTGATCTGCATTTTTCCGAGGAGCTGCTCTCGGTTCAGCCTGGCCTGCACCTGCTCCTGGCGCGCAGCAGCCTGCGTCCGCTCGCCGGGTCCCCGGCCGCCGATGAGGTGTTCGATAGCGATGCGCTGTTCGTTGCGCCGCGCGTGGCGACGCGTCTGCGCGTCTCGCGTTCGGTGCTGCTGCGCATGGGCGGGGGCCGCTTCGTTCGCTTGCCGACGTTCTTGGAGCTGTTCGGCGACCGCGCCTTCTTTCGACCCAACCTCGATCTGCAGCCCGAGTCCGCCTGGGTGTTTGAGCTCGGCGGGCGGCTGAGCCTGGACCCCAAGCCCTGGCTGGGCGTGGCCCTGGAGGCGCATGCCTTCGCCCGCCAGATCGACGATTTGATCGATGTCATTCGCGACGGAGACAAGCTGCGTGCCCGCAATGTCGGCCAAGCCATCGCCGCCGGAACCGAGGTCGAGCTGAGTCTGCGCATTGCCGAGTTTGCCCAACTGCAAGCGACCTATTCGTTTCTGCATGCTCGCGATGAGACCGACGTACCTGGCCGGGGCGGTAACCGCCTGCCCGGACGTCCCGAGCACACGCTGTTCGTGCGGGGTGAACTCGCCTATCGCGCACTGCGGCTTGCCTATGAGATCGACTATCGCTCTGCCATCTTTCTCGACCCCGCGAACGGCCGCGAGCGACCTGGGCGAGTGCTCCACGCACTCTCGCTGCACAGCGGCCTTTTGGGCCGCCCGCAGATTACGCTCAGCGTCGAGGTGCGCAACCTAACCGATCTGCGCAGCGTCGACATCGTCCTGCCCCTGGCTGACCGCAGCAGCCGACCGGTGCCGCTCGCCGACCTGTTTGACTACCCGCTGCCGGGTCGCGCGATCTACGGGACGCTGAGCGGTCGCTTTTGATGGCTGGCCCGGCCTTTTCAGTCGCGTGTATCGTCTGATCTATGCCCATGCCTGCCGCCGATCTGCTGAGCCGCTTTGAAGCGCGGCGATTCTCTGCCGCCGATGGTTCTGCCCTGCCCTACCGCCTGCTCCGACCGACGGGGGGAAGCGGTCCGTGGCCGCTGGTCGTGCTGCTACACGGAGCCGGCGAACGTGGCGAGGACAACCAAGCCCAGCTCGGCAATGG
>DAORCZ010000533.1:0-1174 GCA_035345735.1 Pseudomonadota bacterium
TCGATCTGCGCATGAACGAAAAGGGCGAGGTCTACGTGCTGGAGCTCAACCCGCTGCCCGGTCTGACCCCGGACTATTCCGACCTGTGCTTCATCTCGCAGGCGGCGGGCATGGACTATCGCACGCTCATCGCCGAGATCCTGGCCGGGGGCATCAAGCGCCTGCGCGAGAAGCGCCGCGAGGCCAACGGCATCCCGACGAAGAATGGCCGCGCCCTGGTCCCGCCCAATAGCAGCGCTGCGGCGCCCAATCCGGCCGCCTATGGCTCGCGCGACTCGCAGCCGGAAGCCCCTCCGACCGCCGCTGCGCCGTCGGAAGAAGAGGCTGGAAATGGCAAGCACGAGATCGGCCCAGCCACCCAGCGCATCCTCGGCTCGCTGGAGGAGTACGTCGCCGCGAAGCGCCGTCGCGGACGAGGCCAGAAGGATGCCCGAGCCTAGGCCGCATCCAAGGTGCCTAACAGAGAATGCGTCGAGAGTACCTTGGCCCACGACTTAAGCTTGCAAAGATAGGGCAAGGTCGGGAGTATTGAATCACTGTAGAACCCTCAGTGCGCTGAGGTCGTTTGCGTGGAGAACCCAATGACTTGCTCGCGTTTGTTCATCCTGGGAGCGCTGCTTACTCTTGCCCCGGCCATCGAGGTGCAGGCGGCTCCGGAGGCCAAGAAGGCCACAGCGCCTGCCGGGGCGGCTCCGGCGGCGAAAGCCACACCGGCGGCGAAAGCGGCTCAGGCACCAGCGGCCAAGGCGGCGCCAGCGGCCAAGACCCCGGCAGCCCCCGCCCCCAAGGGAGCCCCCGCCCCGGCAGCCAAGGCTGGACCCGCGCCAGCAGCCAAGGCCACAGCGACGGCTCCGGTCGCCGCTGCCCCGGTCGCAGCCGCCTACCCAGCTGGCTTGAGCGAGCCGCGCCTGCGCACCGTGCGCAACCAAGTTGAGCTCTCGACTCCCGAGCGGCACGCCGCCAAGAGCGACGAGCTCGTGAGCCCAGGTCAGGTGCTAAGCACTCAGGCGCAGTCGGCCGCCGACGTCGCTTTTTCCGACGGTACGCGTGCCCAGCTGGGTGAAAACAGCGAGCTGTCAATGTACGGCGTCGCCACTGCCCTGCCCGCGCCGAAGAAAGGCAAGCCGGCCAAGCCCGCCCCGTTTAAGCCGGGCACGACGACGCTCTTGCGCGG
>DAORCZ010000533.1:1274-6013 GCA_035345735.1 Pseudomonadota bacterium
GCAAGCCGGCCAAGCCCGCCCCGTTTAAGCCGGGCACGACGACGCTCTTGCGCGGTGAGCTGACGCTGACCACGCCGGCCCAGGCTGCTGCGCCCTCTCCGCCGCCGGCTCCGGCCAAGGGTGGCAAGCCCGTGAAGGTTGCCAAGCCCGCTGCTCCTAAGATCCCGGCGACGGCCGTTGTCGCGACGCCGGTCGGGCGCATCACGGCATCGCCCAGCAGCACGGTCCGCATCTCGGTCGAGCCCACCGGCCTGACCCGCGTCGCGGTGCTGGGGGGCACGGCGCAGCTTCAGGGGCCGGGCAAGGCAAAGCCGATTCAGCTCGCGGCGGGGTCTGGTACCCGTGCCGACAACGCCAAGACGCCGCCCAAGCCGGCGCAGCCGCTCCCCGCCCCACCGGTGATCAGCGGCCTGCAGCAGCTGAGCTTCACCAGCGGCGATCCGGTGGCCGTGCCGGGCACCTTCGCCGCCGCCCCGGGTGGAGCTGCGGTCAGTGGCTGGCACCTGCAGGTGGCGCGTGACGCCGCCTTCGACAAGGTCCTCACCGACGCACGCGTCGCCAGCACCGAGTCGAAAGTCATGGCGCAGCCCGCCGCCGCCGGCGACTACTACATTCGCATTAGCGCGGTCAACGCCGACGGGCTCGAAGGCCAGGCCAGCGCTCCGGTACGCGTCCGCATCGCGCGAGTGACCGTGCTCAGCGGCAGCGAGGGCCGTCGCGCCAGCGTCGCTGTCGAAGGCAAGGATCTGTTCTGCGGCCTGGATGGCGGGCCGCTTTCCGCGGTCGCCGATCCGCTGCCGCTCTCACCCGCCCGCGAGCACACGCTGCGCTGCGCCACGGTGGCACAGAATGCCCGGCCGGAAGAGTCGGCACAGCAGGTGATCAGCGCGACGCAGAGTGGCCCGCTGGTCTCGCGCGTCGAGCCCGGCGCCGTCACCTTTACGCAGACCGAGGGACAGCGGCAGGTCACGCTGGTGCTGTCTGACGCCGCGGGCACGCCCGTCACTGGTGCCAATGTCACCGCCGAAGGCACCGGCGGTCTGCAGGTCGGCCCGGTGCGCGAGACGGCGACTCCCGGCAGCTACTTGGCAACCGTGAAGTGGACGGCGGGTCAGACCGGTCAGGGCGTTCGCTATCGCATCAACGACGTCGAGACCTACGAGTCGAAGCTCCCCGACGCCAAGCCGGCCGCCCCCGTCGAGCAGGCCAAGGCCGAAGCTGAGGCACAGCCCAGCGGCGAAGGCGGCAAGCGCGTAGCCTTTGAGCTGGCCGCCATGCCAGTCGCCGCCATCGACGTCCAGCGCGTCGTCTTCGGCGTCGGCGGTGCACTAGACATCGGCGCCCGCATCCGCCTGCCCTACGGCGCGCTGGCCTTCGCTCTGCGACCGCAGTACGAGTTCTATCAAGGCGCTCCGGCCGTCTCGCACCTCGTCGGAGGTGGCCTGCCCATCACCTTCCGCATCCGCAAGGATGTCGATGCCGATCTGGTTCCCTACATCGGCGTGCTGCCGCAGTTTGTCGCCGACTACAGCTTCCTGTCGCGCGACGGCGTGCGCATCAGCGAAGGCGAGTGGCGCATCGGCTTTGGCATCGGTGGCCTGGCCGGCACCGAATTCCGCTTCAATCACGGCGCGGTCTTCGTCGAGGGTGGCTATCGTCACATGCTGCTGCGCAGCGCGCCGGACACCTACCCGACGTTCAACTCGATCTTCGCCAACGCCGGCATTCGCGTGACGTTCTAGGTCAGGCTCGCCCGCGACCCGCCCTCACACTCGTCCCCTCCCCCAATCAAACGACCGCTAGAGCCCGCGACCCGAGAGCAGATAGGTCGCGAAGCTGCCTAGCCAGTGGCCGCCCTCATACGACTGACTGGAAAGCGCAGCCAGGCCAGCGTCGCGGTGCGCCACGGCCAGACGCAGAAGCTCCAGCTTAAGTGGCTGCGAGATCCCAGCGGGAAACGGCGTCGCGGTGGGCCAGGTCGTAGGCACGACGGTACTCGCCGCACCGGGCTGGCTGCTATCGGGCAGGGCCGCCGCGATACCGAACAGCATCCAGGCACGACTCAGGTTTAGGCCGTCCAGGTGAACCAGCTTGCCGTCGGTGCGATCGCTGACCTCGGCGGGGCGTAGGGCCCGCAGGCTAGCGAGGGGCAGAAACGCCGGCAGCCAGCGCGCAAACTCCACCGTCGGCAAGACGCGGCGCATCAGATCGGCCTCGGCCAAGCAGGGCGACAGGAAATCCTCGCCGGAGGGCTCATAGGAAAGCGGACAGGCGACGTCTTTGGAAAAGAAGGCGCGAGCCCGCTCGTCGATGAGCGCAGCCAGCTTGGCCGGGATGGCATCGCTGGCGGGGTTCGCCGTCGTGACCGGTGGCAGAAGTCGCGGCACCACCGGGCTTAGGCTGCTCTTGCGCGGTGTGCGTGCCCAATCCAACGCCAGCCCGAGAGCAAACGCAGTCTGGCTGTGCTCGCCGGTCCGCACCGGGTGCGTCAGCTTCGGCAGCCAGGCTGCCAAGCGCTCGACGGCCGCCAGTTCCAGAGGCCGCAGCGCCTGCGACCAGGCCTGGGCCTCGCTGTCGCCCGTCGCCGAAAGCTCAGTCAGCTCGGTCCCGAGCTGCAGCAGCCACGCCAGGCCGTAGGGTCGTTCGAAGCTGGCCCGGCCGGCGCCGCGCAGATACACCACCTCTTTGGCGATGTTCTCGCCCCGCAGGTGACGGGCGAGGACGGCGCGGGCGGGCTTGCTCCACAGCGGCTGCGTCGGGCCACTTGTCGCCGCACGACGAAGTAAGCGCACCAGCAGCCAGTGCCCATGCACTGCCGAGTGCCAGTCGAAGCAGCCGTAGAAGCTCGGCGTCAGTGCGTGCGGCGCAGCAACATCGGCATCGCCGCTCAGCACATGGGCAATCTTGTTGGGGTACTCGCGCTCGACGCACGACAGCGCAAGCTCGGCATAGCGATCGCCCTGGGCAGCCCCCATGCTGACCTGCGTCGGCGAGGTCGGACTCTCAGTGGGCAGTGGAGCAGCGGCCGCCGGGCTCGCAGAGAGCAGCGCGGCGAAAAACAAGCGAGGCAGCACCGACCTAGACATGGGGCTTGTTCGTCGGGCCGGCGGCAGGACTGGCTGGCGGAGCCGCAGTGGGAGCAATCGGGCTCGGGGGCGGACCGACCGTGGTGCGCGGCAGGAGGCGCGGCGGCGGCGTGCTCATCCCCGGGGTGTTCTCCGGTGGACGCGGTGCCAGGCGCAGCGTCGGGCGAATCACCAGCCCGCGATCGCTCAGCGCCCCGGAGGTATGGGTCTTCGCCAGCTCGATGAAGCGCTGCTGCGAGCGCAGCACCGTCTCGCCGGGCGCGGGCGCGATACGCTCGTAAAGCCCATTTGAGCGCAGCAAGCGAGTGCGGCAGTTGTCAGCCAGCTGAGTCGAAAGGATCTCTTCCAGGATGCGGCTGCGCAGCCCGGGATCTTCGACCGGGAACATGATCTCGACGCGGCGCTGAAAGTTGCGGTTCATCCAGTCGGCCGACGACACGAACAGATCGCGCCGGCCATCGGCTTCGAAATAAAAGATGCGGCTGTGCTCCAAGAAGCGATCGACGATGCTGACGACGCGAATGTTGTCCGAGACGCCGGGAATGCCCGGCCGCAGACAGCAGATGCCGCGCACGATCAGATCGATCTGCACACCAGCCTGCGAGGCGCGATACAGGGCGCGAATCACGTCGCGCTCCGACAGCGCATTCATCTTGGCGATGATGCGCGCTGGGCGACCGGCGCGGGCGTTCTGCGCCTCGGCTTCGATCAGGTCGAGCACCCGCTCGCGCAGACCCAGTGGCGCCACCACCAGCCGATTCCAGCGCGGCGGCTGCGAGTAGCCAGTCAGCAGGTTGAAGAGCGCACTGGCATCGATGCCAAACTCTTCGCGGCAGGTAAAGAACGAGAGGTCGGTATAGACGCGCGCCGTCTGCGTGCTGTAGTTGCCAGTCGACAAGTGAACGTAGCGCCGAATGCCGCCCACCTCGCGCCGCACCACCAGCGCCACCTTGCAGTGCGTCTTCAAGCCGATGAGTCCGTACACGACGTGGACGCCGGCTTCTTCCAGCTGACGCGCCCACAGGATGTTCGTCTCTTCATCGAAGCGAGCCTTGAGCTCAACGAGCGCTGTCACCTGCTTGCCTAGCTCGGCGGCGCGCATCAGGGCCGGCACGATCGGCGAGTTCCCCGAGGTGCGATACAGCGTCATCTTGATCGCCAGCACCTGCGGGTCTTCCGCCGCTTCTTCGATGAAATCGACGACGCTATCGAACGACTCGAAGGGCTGATGCAGCAGGATATCGCCCTGCTGGATCGCCTCGACCACGGTGTTGGCTTCGGCCAAGCGCGGCTGCAGCTTAGGCAGGAATAGCTCGTCGTACAGATCGCGCGAGTCCATGGCCTGCCCGCGCGAGTAGGCCTCGGTCAGATCCGACAGGTTGAGCGGTCCCGTGATCGGATAGACGTCCTGCATATCCAGCTTGAGCGCCTTCGACAGGAAGCGGCGCACCGTCGGATCCATGTCGCTGTGGCACTCCAGCCGGACGGCGGCGGCGCGGTCGCGACGGCGGATCTCGCGCTGGATGCTCTGCAAAAGATCGATCGACTCTTCTTCATCGATCGAAATGTCGAAGTTGCGCGTCACGCGGAACGGCCAGCAGCCAATCACGCGCGTCCCGGGAAATAGATCCGCGACGTGCTGGGCGATGACGT
>DAORCZ010000534.1:0-6002 GCA_035345735.1 Pseudomonadota bacterium
CTATATCACGGCTGGGACCGTTCGGGAGAGCCCTGCTCGGGGAGCTACGGAGGAACGAGGAACGGAGGGGGACGAACGGGGGGAGGCGCTACGGAGCTTGATTGATGAACACGGTCAGCATGGCGCCGGCCTTCTGGCCGATCACCAGATCCGGCTTGCCGTCGCCGCTGACGTCGCCCACCGCCGCCGCATCAACCGTCTGCGGCAGGTTCGACAGCACAGGCGTGCTGGTCACCGTCGTACCATCGATCGACAGCACGATGATGCTGGCCCCCTGCACCGCGACGATATCATCCAGGCCATCGCGATCGATGTCGCCGAGCGCCATCGCCGTCAGCCCCGGGCCGATCAGCTTCGAGCCGACCATCGTCGACAGCGTCTGATCGAGAGCCGGGCTCGCCGTGCCGGCCTTCTGCAGGAAGACGCTGGCACCGTCGGCATGCGCCGCCACCACGTCCGGTCCCGAGGTATCGGTCAGCTTGCCAACCGCAACCCGCGTCACCGCCTTGGTCGTCGCCCCGCTCAACGTCACCGCGCTCGAGTTGGTCTGCCCCGGCGTCGGCAGCGTAAAGGCCTTGAGCGGCCCATCCGTCCCCTCCCCCGCCACCGCGACAACGGTGCTGTCCCGATTCGCACCGACCCAGTTCACCTTCGTCAGGTTCAGCATCTTGAAGGAGGTGTACATCTCCACCGTCGAAGCTAGGTCGGCATTTTCTAGCGAAAATGTGCCTGTAGCTGCCGTGGCCCTAATGGCCTGAGCTTCGCTGACGTCCAGCGTCGTTGTGAGCGGAATCGGGGTGGCGAAGACTTCCCGCTGCGTTGTGAGCGAAAGCGTCGCCCCAGAAACTTGATACTCAAAAATGCGACGATTAGTGACGTTTTCCTCGCCAGAGAAAACGTGCCCCTTCGCAACCTGCACCCAGCTTGGCTGACGAGCGCCGGTGCTGTAAGTCGCCTTCATGCCCGCGGCGTCCATGAACGTCGGGGGTTGGAAGATGCGGAGCTTGGCGCTGAGGCTCTTGTCGGCTGCCTTTAGCGTGACGCTGATCTGACCTGGCGTCACTGCGGCAAGCTGGGCCATCGACACATCGCAGCTGCCGCTGCCCGATGCGTCGACGGTGCAGCCAACTTCTAGGTTGCCTGGCAGCACCAGCTTGACGGCGGTGCCTGTCGCAACCTTGGCGGTGATGCTGACCCGGCCGCCGTTCTTCGACAGCCGCGTCGTGGTCAGGGCGAGATCGGCAGTCCCCCCATCCGCGTTGCCGTTGCAGCGAGGATCGCCAGGACGCTCGTCGCACAGCGGCACGGAGCAGTCCATCGTCGTGCCCAACAGCAGGCCCGAGAGACCTGCGAGGGCGAGGGTCGCCTTCGTCTTTGTATTCCGTCGCATCTTACTTAACCTCCACGGCGCTCGCGGTTGTCGTCGCAGACCCCTTACCCGTCGGCCATAGGATGGTCAGCGTCAGCCCAACGGCGAGCGCACCGCTGAGCGCATAGCCGCCGATGTACAGCGGTTGGTTGTGCAATACACAGGGCGCCGAGCCGCAGGCCAGGCCGGTCTCTTGTCCGTCCGTTGCGTGCAGGGCCACCGTTGGAACGAGCGCAAGGAGCAGAGCACCGCCGAGGATGCCAGCGGCAATCTTGCGGTTCTTGGGCATGCGCGACCAGAAGTCCTCGCTGCTGGTCGCCGGCTCGCTTGGCGTGACTGCCGACGTCGGTGCCGCCGGGGTCGTCTGGGCCGGTGCAGCCGTTGGGAGAGGCGGCTCAGCCGTTCCCGGGGCGGCCGGCGCTGCGTTCGCTGGCGCGGTCAGCGGAGTGGGCGCCGTGGGAGCCGAGAGGACCGACACCCGCTCGCGATAGTTGCGCAGCGAGCGCTCGGCGAGCTCGGCGATGGTGCGGCTCAGCAGGTCGGGACTGCAACGATCGCACAGGCCATGCTCATCGTGCGGTACCCGGCGCGCAACATCGAAGACGACCGTGGTTAGGTACTGCGAGTTGGGACCGCTCGGTCGAAGCTGCGTGCTGATCACCAGCTTGGCCCCCTCCCGGCTGCCCAGCTGCGTCATGCATTCCGCATTCGTGCAGAGTCGCTCGGCGGCATTCACGCGCACATCCTGCACCAAGAGCTCACCGCCCTTGGCCAGCGAGTCGCGAAGCATGGCGCTCAGCTTGGCGTCGTACTTGCCGGACGACTGGACCCCCAGCGAGAGCACCGGATCGGTGCCTCTCTGCGCCCACGCCATCGTCGGCAGAGCCAAGAGCAGCGCCGCAGCAGAAGCAAGCACGGACAGTCGAACGCCCTTCATCGTGAAAACTCCTTGAAAAGATTGGCGATTATTTTAGCGCGGATTCGGCGCGCTTGTCGCGGTTTTCTACGCGGTCTGCGTGGCGCAGGCGAGGGCCCCCAAGGCTCTCAGCGCGGTGCTGCTTCACCAGGACGTAACGCACGCTTCTGGGCAGGGATTCCAAAGGCGGGCAGGCCGCTCGTAATCACCGCCGGAAGCTTGAAACGACCGCGCGCCGTGTTCGCCAAATCCTGGGCAGGTTCGACGGGACCAGCGCCGCCAGGGTTATAGCCGCTCCCCGGTGGGCCTCCCCACACGCCGTAGCGCGGATTCTTGCACTTCACGGCACCTTCCCAGTAGTGGCGGATGATGTAGCGCCCCTGGAAGTTGGACTCGCCGCCCTTTTGGACCTGTGCGCCTTGATCGCCGAGACCGCCCTCCCAGTTGGCGCGACCGCCGACGACAGGCTCGGCCTCGCGGAAGATCAGGTCGGCATCGAGGGTCTTTTTGTCGTAGCGCGTGTGCAAGCGCGTAAGCACATAGCTGGGTGGACTGCCGAAGTACGGTATGCCGCGGGATGAGACGGGAGCGGCGCCGGGACGCCCAGGCGGAGTCGGAGCCGACGGAGCGGAGCCCACGAAATCCTCGTCCCCCAAGGTGTAAAGATCGCTGGCCTCAAGGGGCGGCGTCGGGCAGGGATCGCAGGACGTCGTCTGCCACGAGTACTCCGTCACGACCGCCCGCCCGCCGGCCCGCCGCAGGGTCTCGTCGAAGAGCTCGGCGTAGAAGCTAGGGAAGTCCTTGCGGACGTCGTTGGCGACCTCGATGTTCGTGGGAATAAAGACGTTCGGATAGTTCGCTAGCTCAAAGCGCTTGCTGGGGTGCAGCACATAGACCAGCAGGTCCTGTGCCCCGTCGGCGTTGAGGAGCCCTAGCCGCACGGGCAGACGCAGCTCAGGCGCATCGTACGAAAAGCGCAGCGGCGACAGCACGACCAAGCCGTTTTTGTCACGGTGGACCTTCTTGATGTCCACTTTGGCGACGAAAAACTTCATCTGCTCGCGAATGTACGGCGCCAGGGCCTGCGAGGCGCCTTTGGGGATGTTGTATTTCGACAGACGCAACCAGGCCTCAAGGCCCCCAGACTCCTTCGCCGAAAGGATCAGGATCTGGTATTCGCCCACGTCGAACTTGGCTTCGATGGTCACCCCGAAGCGACCGGCGCTCGACTCCGACGGGACCGCGGTCGGCATCGGCGCATACATGGCACCCGGTGCTGGCGGCGGCATCGGCGGCGGCACGTAGCAGGGATCCTGCTCCCAGTACTCGACCAGACGCGGCGCCGAGAGCTGATCGACGCGACGAAACACGTCGGTCGCCAGGGTCTTGACCTGTTCCTTCTTCAGCACGACCGGGACCGGGACGACCATGGCAAAGTCTTCCGGCGGTCCCTTGTAGTTGTTCGACATGCTGAGGACCGTATGGCTGCCTTTGCGCAGCAACACGACTTGCGACGCGTTGTTCGTCAGGCTCGCGTCGGCTCCCGACACAAAGAAGCCACAGAACGCCCGCGCCGAGGGTGCAGACGCGGCGAGAGACAGCGCCAGAGCCCCAGCGGCGAGCCCTGCTTTGCGCGCGAAGGATCCTATCGACATGCGGCCTCCAGACAAGGGATGAGGCCTCATCATATCGCTTTCGCTGGGTATGCGGGCCCAGCGATTCGTGTGAACGGCGTCGAGAGTCCTTGGGCTACTTGGCGAACACGCGATCGCTCTGATCGCTGATCGGGTTGCCGTCTTCGTCGATGCAGGGGACGCCGCGACCACTCTCGTCCTTGCAGCCGGTCGTCGAGCAGGGGTACGGAGCGGTTCGTTCAGTCATCGGCTGGACAAACATGGGATTTACCAGCCACCGACCGCGAGCATTCCCGTATGCGTTGCACATCAGCGCCGACTTGTTGCGGTTCAGCACGAGCTTGAGCGTCGTCGCGTCCTGCACGAAGGTCACGTCCGTGTCGGAGTCTCCAGCCGCGAACACCTGGCGCCGTCGCGGATCAGCCGTCTTGTTCAGTGCGCTGGCGCTGCGATCGCCATAGATAACCTTGTTAATCCAACAGCGCTTGCCGTCGATATAGGTGATGAGGCTGTTGCCCCGTCCGGTGCTCGCCGGCCCATTGCCGTCGTTTTGCCCGTCGGGCACGTCGCCACAGCCCTGCAGATCGGCGGTAAGCTTGCCCCCCTGCTCAACGTTGCGAATGCCGATGACATGGTCACGGGTGACGCCGACGTGCTCGGCCGCCGCCTCGACGATGTGCTGCTGGGATGCCGAGACGACCCAGACGTCAAAGCCGGTGCGCTGCAGCGTCGCGATTAGGTCGTGCATGGGTTCGTTGATCCGGAGCCAAGCCGTCACCTTGGAGTCGCTACCGACCTGCTGCGTCGCCCCAATTGGTGCCCACTGGCCAGCCACCATAGCGGCCGCGCCGAGCGCACGCGCCTCGTCTGGCGTCATGCCGGCGAGGAGCTGCGCTGCCCAGGCATAGCTGGGCTCCATACGCCGGTAATTCCAGCCCGAAAAGGCAGGCTTGCCAGCCGCGGTCTTGGCCTTGCTGTAGATGCTAAGGATCTCGCTCGCACAGGCCTGACCGGCCGGCGTGTTTGTTGCCAATGCCTCACCGGGTGCCGCCAAACTATCACACGCCGTGCTGAGCGCTTGAGCCGCGTCATCCATCAGGTACGGGCTGGTGTAACGCCAGTTGCGGTCACGCGGCTGCCGGAGGCTCCCCGAACGCAGTGCGTAGAAGACGGAGGCATCCCCGATATCGTTCTTGATAACGGTGTTATCCCAGTCGAAGATGGCGACCGGAGGCGCGGCCGAATCGAAGCCGGAAGTCCCACGCCCCAGAGTGTCGATCATCGTGTCGATTCGCTCGCGGTTCTGGGCGTACCACGAGAAGCCCGGATTTAGGTGAGTGAGACCGGTATCTAGGGACTCGGGCGCAACGTCACATGCACCTGACGACAACAACGTCGCAAGCGACAACACAGACAACACAGACCTAAGCATTGAGACCCCCCTTACGAAGGGAAGGAGAGAAGACAGGCGCGGAGCGGACGGGGAGTTATGGAGGCTACTTGCTTTCCGCAGCTTCAGGAGCCGGGCGGTCGACGAGCTCGATTACGGCCATGGGGGCAGCATCGCCGTGACGGAAGCCCGTCTGCACAATGCGCATATAGCCACCGTGGCGCCCCGAATAACGGGGGCCCAGGTTGTCAAACAGCTTGTGTAGCGCTGGCCGCGCCTTGACCGTGCGCTGCGCCATGCGCATGGCATGCACGATACGAACCCGCTCTTCCGGTGTCCGCTTCTCCGACTCTTTCGACAAAAGCTGACCCACCGATACTGCCCAAGCGATAGCCGGCTCCGCGAAGCGACGGAGCTCTTTGGCCTTTACGATGGTCGTCTCCAGCCGCTCGTGCTCAATAAGCGACGCAACCATATTGCTCCACATGGCACGTCGGTGCGCTGACTCGCGGCCGAACTTTTTTCCTGATTTCTGGTGACGCATCTCTGATGCCCGTTCCTAGGTACCAGCGTTCCTGGCACCGGTTCGTTTGGTATGTCTCACGCAGCGCAATCTTGCGGTAGATGGCTGACGTGCCTTCGAAGCTACTACGCCTTGTTGCGCTGTGCCGGCGGAACCCAGCCTTCTAGCTT
>DAORCZ010000535.1:0-5999 GCA_035345735.1 Pseudomonadota bacterium
CTGTGCCGAGCGGACGGCGAACGGGCGGCACCATACACGAACGCGCCGACGAAACCTAGGTTCGCGTCCAGGCGGTAGTCGAGCCGCGCGCGACAAGGGGTGGATGATAGGATGCGCCCATGTCTGAACCTGCCGAGCCGACGCCGCCCACTCCCGCGGTCGACACCGTTAGCCCGTCCGCGCCCGTCGCCCCAGCGAGTCCGCCCGCCCCCACGAGTCCCGATCTCGCTGGCTCTGAAGTGAGTATCCGCATCGATGACGATCGGACCTCGATGCACGCCGAGGGCATCCGTCGCGCCTTCCTCGATCACCTGCGCTACACCATCGCCAAAGACGATCGCCACGCCACGCCACACGACCGCTTCTTGGCGCTTTCGCTGACCGCGCGTGACCGCCTGACCGAGCGCTGGATCCGCACCCAGGAAGCCTACCGAGCCGACGACGCCAAGCGCGTTTACTACCTATCTGCCGAGTTCCTCCTCGGGCGGGCCCTGCGCAACAACCTGTTTAACCTCGGCATCCTGGAGCAGAGCGAGGCCATCATCCGTGGGCTCGGCCTCTCTTTGAGCGACGTCCTCGAACAAGAGCGCGACGCCGGCCTCGGCAACGGCGGCCTGGGGCGCCTCGCGGCCTGCTACCTCGACAGCATGGCGACGCTTTCCATCCCCGGCTACGGCTACGGCATCCGCTACGAGTTCGGCATCTTCGATCAGGTCATCCGCAACGGTGCCCAGATCGAGCGCCCCGAAGAGTGGCTGCGCATGGGCAACCCCTGGGAGATCCCGCGGCCCGAATACACGCAGCACGTCCACTTCTACGGCGGCACCGAATTTTATCGCGACAGCGACGGGCAAGAGCGCGTTCGCTGGGTCAACACGACGTCGGTCTTGGGCGTTCCCTACGACACGCCGATCGCCGGCTTTGGCAGCGAAAACGTCAACACCCTGCGCCTGTGGAGCGCGCGGGCCAGCGAAGAATTCGACCTCAACGTCTTTAACGCCGGCGACTACGAGCGCGCCGTCTTCGACAAGAACGCCAGCGAGAGCATCAGCAAGGTGCTCTACCCCAACGACCTGCTCATCGTCGGCAAAGAGCTACGCCTCAAGCAGCAGTACTTCTTCGTCGCCTGCTCGATCGCGGACCTGCTGCGCCGCCACCTCGCCGATGCGCACTACCAGCAAGATCACGTAGCCATGCTCGCCCGCCTCCGGGCTCTTCCCGATAAGGCGGCGATCCAGCTCAACGACACCCATCCCGCCATCGCTATCCCCGAGCTTTTGCGGCAGCTGATCGACATCTACGGCCTGCCCTGGGACGAGGCCTGGGAGATCACCACCGCGTGCATCGCCTACACCAATCACACCCTGCTGCCCGAGGCGCTCGAGCAGTGGAGCGTCGAGCTTCTGGGTCGCCTGCTGCCGCGCCACCTGCAGATCATCTACGAGATCAACCACCGCTTCCTGCGCCAGGTGTGGACCGCCAGCCCCGACGATCCGGCGCGCATGGAGCGCATGTCGCTGATCCAAGAGCGGCCCCACAAAGCCGTGCGCATGGCCTATCTGGCGACGGTGGGTTCGCACGCGGTCAACGGCGTCGCGGCACTGCATAGTCAGCTGCTGCAGAAGTCGCTGTTGCCCGAGTTCGCGGCGCTGTGGCCCGAGCGCTTTGTGAACATCACCAACGGCGTGACGCCGCGGCGCTGGCTGATGCAGTGCAACCCCGCCCTGTCGCGCGCCATCAGCCGACGCATCGGGACGGCCTGGCAGCGCGATCTCGATCAGCTGCATCGCCTGGCCGACTTCGCCGACGACCCGACGCTGCACAGCGAATTCTTCGCCATCAAGCTGGAACATAAGCGCGCGCTGTCGGCCTACATCCGCCAACACAACCATGTCTCCGTCGATCCGACGGGACTCTTCGATGTGCAGATCAAGCGCCTGCATGAATACAAGCGTCAGCTGCTCAACGTGCTGCACTTGATCGCGCTTTATCAGCACATCAAGGCCGGCGGCAGCGACGGAAAGCCATCGGCCCTGGGCCCGGCGATCCGCCGTGTCGCGCTGTTTGGCGCCAAGGCCGCCCCCGGCTACACCCGCGCCAAGCTGATCATTCGCCTGATCAACGCCGTCGCGGATGTCGTCAATCGCGACCGGCAGGTGGCCGATGCGCTCAAGGTCATCTTCCTCTCTAACTATCGCGTGTCGTTGGCCGAGCGGATCATCCCGGCGGCCGATCTTAGCGAGCAGATCTCGACGGCGGGCCTGGAAGCCTCGGGCACCGGCAACATGAAGCTGGCGATGAACGGCGCCCTGACCATCGGCACGCTCGACGGCGCCAACATCGAGATCCGCGAACGCGTCGGTGCCGACCACTTCTTCCTCTTTGGCCTGACCGCGGATCAGGTGGCGGCCCGTCGCCAGCACTACAACCCCTGGGATGCCTATCGCGCTTCGCCGCTTCTGCGCGGGGCCATCGATCTCATCCGCTCGGGGTTCTTCTCGTACGACGATCCCAAGCGCTTCACGCCGCTTCTCGACTCGCTGTTGCCCCCCGCGGCCGAGGCGGGGATCGAAAACCTGACCCATCGCGGGCAGCCGCTCGGCGATGAGTACTTCGTGCTCGCCGACTTCGACGACTACGTCGCCTGCCAGGCCCGCGTCGCCACCACCTGGCGCGAGCCCGCTCGCTGGGCCCGCATGGCCATCCTCAACATCGCCAACATGGGCTTTTTCTCGTCGGACCGTTCGATCCGCGAATACGCCGAGCGCATCTGGCGGGTGCGCAGCGTCCACGACGTGCGTTAGCCTCACATGCTCCTCTCCCCCGTTCTCTCCTTGGCCTAAGCCCCTCGCGACCCGTGCCTGCTTTCGGCGTCTACATCCACTTTCCCTACTGCGCGCAGCGCTGCCCGTACTGCGACTTCGCCATCGCGGTGCGACGCACCATCCGCCACGATCGCTACCTGGCTGCCATCCGCGCCGAGCTTGCGCACAAGGCGCCGCTCTATGCCGGGCGGCAGGCCGTGTCGGTGTACTTCGGCGGTGGCACCCCGTCGCTGTGGCGCCCCGACTGTCTGGCTGCTGCGCTGCATGCGGCGCTGGCCCAGTTTCCCCCACCGGCCGGCCACACCCCAGAAGTCACCGTCGAGTGCGACCCGGCAGAGCTATCGGCGCGGACCGCCGGCGAGGCGGCTCGCCAGCACCTCTCTGCCCTGCGCGCTGCCGGCGTAAACCGGCTGTCGCTGGGCGCGCAGTCGTTCTCGCCGACGCACCTGGCGGCGCTCGGTCGGCGGCATCAGCCGGAAGACATCGTCGCGGCGGTGGCGGCAGCGCGGGCTGCTGGTTTTTCGAACCTCTCGCTCGACCTCATGATCGGCCTGCCCGAGCAGTCGCACGCCGAGCTCAACGCCGACCTCGATGCGCTGCTCGCGCTTTCTCCGGAGCACGTCTCGCTGTACCTGCTCACCGTCGAACCGCGCACGCCACTGGCTGCGGCTATCGCCCGCGGTGCCGCCCCCGGGGTCGATCCCGAACGACAAGCCCAAGCCTACGAGCACGTGCGAGCCCGGCTCGGCGACGCGGGCTTTCATCACTACGAGATCTCGAACTTCGCGCGACGCGCTCCGGGACGTGACTACGCATCTGTACACAACCGCCTCTACTGGACCGGTGGAGAATACTTAGGTTTGGGCGTGGGCGCGCACTCCTTCCGTCGGCAGTCCGCCGCGCCCAGCGAGCACCCTGCGGGCACCGGCCAGCGCTTCGCCAACCTGCGCGGCATCGATCCCTACCTGGCGGTGTGGGATGCGCGGGGCGTCGATGCGGCCCCGTCACCAAGACGCTCCGCGCTGCCGCTTTACCCAGCCGATGCGCCGGGTGCCGCCGTCAGCTCACACGGCCAAATCGACGATCATCCACTGCCCGGCCTGGCCTTGTTCGAAGACCGCGACGGCGACAGCCTAGCCCGCGAGGCGATGTGGCTGTCGCTGCGTCGGCTCGATGGCATCTCGGCCGCTGCGTTTCAGGCCGAATACGGCATCGATCCGCACCACGCCTTCGTCGATGAGATCGCAGATGGACGTCGCCGCGGCCTGCTGGCTCCCGACGAGCCGATCCGCCTCAGCCCAGCCGGCCTGCTCTACGCCGACGAGGTCGGCGCTTCTTTTCTCTGAGCCCAAGTCCCCCGATGCCGGCTATCCCCGGGGCGTCAGATCGCCCAGCCCGGCGGACAGTCGGGGGCGGGGACGAAGTTGCCGTGGAAGCCGGGCGGGATGTGATGGGGAAGCTCGGCGACGCAGATGGTGTCGAGGCTGGCTGCATCGAGGATGTGCAAGGCGGAGCGATGGCTCTGCGCGTGATAGACGATGAACAGCAGGTAGCCGTCGTCTTCGATGTTCCCGGTGCTGCCGAGCCGCGGCACGAACACCGGCTCACCGGGCAGCCAGGGGGCAAACGGGCGCTCGATCAGCTGACCGGTCTTGAGGTCCTGACGAACGATCGAGGTGTACAGGTTGTACGGCGTGCCCGGCGAGGCGCTGGTGCCCCAGACATAGCGGTACGGACGCCCGACGTAGGCGGGATGGATGCGGGGAAACTCACTGGCCTGCGCGATCAGCGTCGTCTCGTCGACTGCACTGCCATCGGCGGCGGTGGGATCGATGCGATAGCGGGTCAGGCGGGCCGCGGGCATCTCCCACAGGTTACCGGCGAGCGCCAGCGACAGCGGCGGCAGGTGCGGGTATTCGCTCTGGCGGCAGCCATCGACGAGGATGTGGCCATCGCGGTCCTCGTAGGCGTTGGCGAAGTGGAAGACGAAGCAGGACGAGGTGACGTAGCTCTTCACCTCGCCACCGGCCCGCGGCACGGCCAGTACGCGTGAAAGAGCGCCGGGAAGGGCCTTCAGCGACTCAATCCCCGTCGAGCGCCCGAGCAACACAGCGCCCGAGTCAAAGCTGATCGGCGAAAGCAAGAACACGTACCAGTTCGGCGTGATCGTGAAGTCGTGGACGAAGGCCTCATGCGAGATCGGAACCACGCGCTCGGTGTGCAGCGCACCGTCGAGATCAAGGCGATAGATGTGCAGGCGCGGCTGCGGTCCCAGCACGACGCCGAAGTTGTAGAGCGCGCCCGTCTGGGGATCGATCTTGGGGTGGGCCGAGAACGGCAGGTGGCTGCTGATCCGTCGCTCGATCCACGACGGCGCACGGTTGCGCAGCGCCCCCGCGAAGTCGCAGGGCCCCAGCGTGTCGAGGGTCACGGGATCAAGCTGATAGGGCAGCCCGCCCTCCCACAGCGCCAGCAAGCGACTGCCCGGCCCGCTGCCGTGGTACACGACGTTGGTGTTCGCCGGATTCTTGAAGCGCAGGCGCAAGAAGTTGCCGAGGAAGCCCCCCGGCAGGTTGGTGCCGAGACCGCGATAGAGCACCCGGCCGCTGCGCTCTTCCTGGACGAACTCGGGGGTGCGCACGAAGCGGTTGCGGTAGCGGATGCGGGCCCGACTATCGCTGCTGGTGCCACCGATGGCGAAGCGCAGGACCAGGCCGTCGCCGTCGAACAGGTGCCCGTAGGTCTGCCCGCCCAGCTGAAAACGGCCGGGGCCGTTGCGATACAGCACGCCGCGCAGATCGGGCGGGATCTGGCCCTCAACAACGGGCAGCGTGGCCTGCACTTCCTGCGTGACCGACTGATGGGCCGAGGCCCAGACCTTGCTTAGACTCTGCGCGTCCATGCTTGTGGGATATCCCAGGAGGGGCGACGGGTTTGGCTGCCGCGATGTTTCGCGCAGACGTTTAAGTCGCTTCGCTTCCGCTGTCCAGTGGGATAAGACAGGCGCCGCCATGCGCCCTTCCCGCAGCGAGTCGTCGAGCCCTGGCGAGCGGACTAAAAAACCCCCGCGCCCCGCGGATCCGCGGCTTCTCGCCGATTCCGACCAGGCCCAGGCAGGCCTCGTGGTCTGGCTGCCCCGCGCGACGGCGACCGTGCGGCTAGGCCGGCTAATCG
>DAORCZ010000536.1:0-5989 GCA_035345735.1 Pseudomonadota bacterium
CGACATCGATTGTGACGCCATCATCGGGCATCGGTACATAGCAGAGCACATCGGCGTGCCGATCGAGCAGCGATCGCGCCCCGCTGTCGCCCTGAAGCTGCTGTAGCTCCGGGAAGTAGCGCGAAGACCACAGCACGGGGTTGCCGCGCTGGCCGTTATAGGTCGGCACGATCAGCTCGCGACCATCGCTGGGATCAAACGCGGCCAGCAGCGCTTCGATGTGGGCCGGTCCGACCCGCGGCATGTCGCCTAGACAGATCAGTGCGCCATCGCAGCCGGCTACTCCGCCGCCGGCCGCCGCCCCAGCAGACAGGGCCGCGACGCCGACGCGCAGCGACGTCGATAGCCCCGCGGCATAGTCCGGATTGTGAACGCAGCGCAGCGGGATCGCGTCGCCTAGCTCGGCGCGCAGGCTGTCGACCAGTGCCTGCACTTGTGCAGCCTCGTGACCGGTGACAACGACAATCGCCGACACCGCGGACCCGCGCAGCGCGGATAGCACCTGCGCCAAAACCGTCGTCTGGCCGACCGGCTGCAAGAGCTTGTTCTTTTCGCCCATGCGTCGCGACTGTCCAGCGGCTAGCACAATCGCTGCCACCTTCGGCTCGCTCAGCGACGTGCTGCGCGGCTGCGGTCGCAGCGGGCTCTCGCTAAGCAGGCCGCCCACGCCCATCGCTTGGATGGAGGCGGCGCTCACCGGCAGGCCAGCCGCTAGACGCTCGATCACCCAGTCAAAGCCACTGCGTCGCAGCGAGCGCGCGCAGCCCGGTACGCCCAGCACTGGGATCGCGCCCAAGTGGGACAAGAGCAGGAGGTTGCCGGGATCGACCGGCATGCCGAAGTGATCGATGCTGCCACCGGCCCGCTCGACGGCGGCGGGGATGATGTCTTGGCGATCGACAATCGCGGAGGCACCCAGCACCCAAAGCTGCGAGCAGCCGGCGGCCGCCATGCGCCCCAGGGCCTCGGCCACCGCTGTTTCGTCATGCGGGCAGCGCTCTTCGACAACGATCTTTCCGCCCAGCCGCTCCGCCCGCACTCTCTGCGATCCGGCGGCGCGATCGAGCAGGCTCTCGGGCACGCTAGGCAGACGGGTCAGCAGCAAACCGACCTGCACCCGCGCGGGCAGAAACGGCCGCAGCGATACCAGCCCACCACGAGCGATGTCGACGCAGCGATCGACGGTGGCCTGCGGCACGGCAAAGGGGATGATCTTGATCGTTGCGGCCAAGCCAGCGGGCGGCAGCGGCGATAGATTGGGTAGCGTGGCCAGGGTCACCGCTTCGTCGATCTGGTTGCAGGCGTGGATGCGTTCGATCTCTAGCTGCAGCAGGCCGGCGGCTTCCGCGTGCAGGTTGCAGCGGCCGGTGCTGGCGACATCGAGCCGAATGCCCGGCCCCGCCACCGCTCGCGCCACGCGCGTCGCCGCGTCATCTTCGCCGACATCGTCCGGATCTAGGCGAGCCCCGATCACGCTGGGCAGCCCAGTGCTGCGTAGCTGATCGACATCGTCAGCCGAGAGTCGACGCCCCTTTTTGAAGACCACCCCAGGGCGCAGACGCAGCGTATGCGCCAGGACCGCTCCGACGGCATCCGCCAAGTCGAGGCGCTGAAAGTTCACGTCCCGGCCCCACGCAACACAGCGACCAGCTCAGCCAGAATCGACACCGCGATCTCAGCGGGCGAGCGGGCGCTGATCTTGAGACCCACCGGGCCATGGATGCGCGTCAGATCCGCGTCCGAAAAGCCGCGGCTGCGCAGGCGCTGCAGGCGCGCGCTATGCGTCTTGCCGCTGCCCAGCGAGCCAATGTAGAAGGCGGGGCTGCGCAGTGCCGCTTCCAGCGCCGGGTCGTCGAGCTTGGGATCGTGAGTCAGGGTCACCACCGCGCTGCGTCGATCGAGGCCCAGGCCCGACAAGGCGGGTCCTGGCCAGGTGGTCAGCCGCTCGACACCGGGAAAGCGATCCTCGCTGGCAAACGCCGTGCGCGGATCGATGATGATCACCTCGAACCCGGCGATGGCAGCCAGCTGCGACAGAGGCTGCGCGATGTGCACGGCGCCGATGATCAGCAGCCGACTGGGGGCACAGAACGGCTGCACGAAGTAGCGCAGCGAGCCAGCGGCCTCTCCCGATGGTGCGGTCAGCTCGACGGGGCGATCGCTGGCCAGCGCCTCGGTCACGGCAGCGTGCAGATCGGCAGGCAGCGCAGCCGAGGGCGCGATGGAAATCACATCCTCGCTGATGAGCTGACGTATGCCATCGGGGATCGTGGTCACCAGCACCACCGAGCGGCGAGCCAAAAGCGCCGCGAGCAGCTGGCGATCGAGCTCAGCATCCCCACCGCCGGTCGCAAGCGGGCGAACGAACACCTGCACCTGCCCGCCACAGGCCAGGCCGACCTCCCACGCCATGTCGTTGGTCACGCCGAATTCGAGGAGCCGCGGCTGACCATCGGCCATCGCCTCTTGCGCCGCGCCGATCACCGCGCCTTCGATGCAGCCGCCCGACACCGAGCCAACAAACTGGCCCGTCTCGCTGATGCACAAAAGGCTGCCCGGCGGGCGCGGCGAGGACCCCCAGGTCTTCACGACAGTAGCGACGGCAACGCGTTCTCCGCGGGCCTGCCAGGAGGCCGCTTGCTGGAGCAGAACTTGGGCATCAGAAGGCATGGATGGCCGATGATACGTCGATGCTGCAGCCCAGATCTACGATCCCGGTCGGAGGCCGCTGCGCCGAGCGCCGCGAGCACCGCCGCCCGAAATTGCCGGTCGGTCCGGCAGGCAATGGGGTACAGAATCGGGTCTAGACACGATGCCGCCTGACGTCTCCCGCCCCCTGCCCGCATGGGCTGCGCTGCGCGCCGATTTTCCTGGACTGCGCCAGACCGTGCACGAAAGACCGCTGGTCTATCTGGACAATGCCTCGACGACGCAGAAGCCGCAGCAGGTGCTGGATGCGCTGCTGTCGGCCTATGTCGAGGACTGCGCCAACATCCACCGCGGCGTGCACACACTCAGCCAGCGCGCGACCAGTCGCTACGAAGCCGTGCGCGAGACCGTCCGCCGCTTCCTCAACGCCCCGCGCGCCGAGGAGGTGATCTTCACGCGGGGAACCACCGAGGCGATCAATCTGTTGGCCCACAGCCTGGGTCATGGCCGAGTCGAGCGCGGGGATGAGGTGCTGATCTCGGCGCTGGAGCACCACTCGAACCTCGTGCCGTGGCAGCGCCTGTGCGACGAACGCGGAGCGAGCCTGCGCGTCCTGCCCCTTTCCCTGCCGGTCGAGCGCATGCTGCAGGATCTACCGGCGTACCTTTCGCCGCGCACGCGCATCGTTGCGCTCAGCCAGGCATCAAACGCCATCGGCACGATCCTGCCGATCGCGCAGGCCATCGCCATCGTGCGCCACGTCGCGCCGGGGGCCGTGGTGGTCGTCGATGGGGCGCAGGCCGTGCCGCACATGCGGGTCGATGTTCAGGCGCTCGACTGCGACTTTTATGCCTTCTCGGGACACAAGCTGTACGGGCCGACCGGCGTCGGTGTGCTGTGGGGACGAGCCGCGCTGCTGGCCGAGCTGCCGCCCTGGCAGAGCGGGGGCGATATGGTGCTGTCGGTGACGCTGGAGCGCACGCAGCTGCAAGCGCCACCGCACAAGTTCGAAGCGGGCACGCCGCCCATCGCCGAGGTCATCGGGCTCGGAGCCGCCATCGACTACTTCTGTGCCCTCGATCGGCCGGCGCTGTTCGCGCACGAAGCCGCGCTGCGGGCCGACGCGGTCGATCGACTGAGCCAGCTGCCGGGGGTCACGATCCTGGGCGGGCCGGCAAACCCGCAGTCGCACGTGCCGGTGGTGTCGTTTACCGTTGCTGGCGTTCATCCGCACGACCTGGGCACGGCGCTCGACTTCGCGGGCATCGCGGTACGCAGCGGGCATCACTGCGCGCAGCCGCTCTTGGCCCAGCTGGGTGTAGCTGCGACGGTGCGGGTGTCGCTGGGCCTTTACAACACGCAAGCTGAGCTAGAGACACTGGCCACCGAGCTGGCCACCTGCCTGACCCTGTTTCGACGCTGATCGCGACCGCCGATCGCGCCCCCCGCGATCGCTCACCAGCGCCGCCTGGCCTCGGTTATGCTGCGGCGGAGCCGATGTTGAATCCCACCCTCTCTGCGCTGTATCAGCGCGTCATCTTGGAGCACAGTGCCACGCCACACGGCCTGGGCCCGCTGCCCGCGGCCACCCACAGCGCCGCGCTGCACAACGCGCTGTGCGGCGATCAGATCACGCTGCAGCTGCAGGTCGCGACGTCAGAACCCACTTCGCCCCCAACCATCACCGCTGCCGGCTTCGAGGGCGAGAGCTGTGCGCTCTGTCGGGCATCGGCCTCGCTCCTGTGCAAGCTTGTGCCCGGCCAAACGACGGCAGCCGCGCTGACGCTGGCTCGTGAGCTGCAGGACTTCCTGCGCCCCCGTCGATCCACTCCACCAAGCGAGCCGCCAAGCGAGCCGCCAAGCGTAACGGAGGAGGCCGCGCAAGCCGAGCGTCTCGGTGATCTCAGTGCGCTGGTCGGTGTTCGTGACTTCCCCTCGCGTCAGCGCTGCGCCACCCTGCCGTGGGAAGCGCTGGGGCAGGCGCTGTCGACGCCCACCAGGTAGGCCGCATCTCGGCTACGGACGGACGACCCGACGGCCCCTGCGATGGCTCGACAGCGAGCCTGTCCCGCCCGCCCCACAGGTACAGCGTCTGACCACGGCGCGCTATTCAGGGCGCGGCCGAGCGGCTAGAATCCTTCCTATGTTGATGACTTATGTCCGCGGGGGGCGGGCCTGGGTCGGGGTGGGCGTCTTTGCCACCACGATGGCCGTTGCCCTCGCTCAGCCGCAGCCTCGTCCCGTCGCTTCTGCCCCGCCCAGCAAGCCTGCTGTGCCGGTTGCCAAGCCCGCCGCCAAGCCCATGGCCAAGCCCGCTGCCAAGCCCGCTGCCAAGCCCGCCCAGCCCAGCAAGCCGCCACCGCCACCTGCACCGCCAGCCTGCTCGGCTTCGGACTTTGGGATGTCGCTGCTACCGACCGAGTCGGACATCAAGTGCGATGACGAGTGGAACAACTGCACCGGCGAGATCCTGGTCGCCGCTCGCAACTGCACCAGCGAGTTTCAGAGCCTAGTTCGCGTCGAGATCTATGAAGGCGCGCGCAAGAGCCAGGTCCTTGAGTACAGCCCGGCACCGATCGTGCCGCCGCAGACCGTGTGGCGCGAGGGCATTCCCTGGTCCGGCCCCGCCGAGCTGGATCTAGAGGTCTTCTATCGCCCACCCGGCCAGACCAGCGGTGAGCAGTCCTCGCGCGTCCACGTGCGCGTCACGCACAAAGCCCTGGCAGCGGCGCAGGCCTCTTGCGCGCAGTGCGAGGGCACCTGGGGACGCTTCGGCGTCAACAAGGTCGCCGGTTGCAACTGCAAGACCAAGGACGCCGGCAAGGAATGCCTCGACGGGGAAGACTGCGAGGGCTACTGCATGTTCGTGCGCTACGACACCTCGGGGCGCGAGCACGGCGTGTGCAGCGAGACGCAGAAGCTGACGGGCTGCCACACCCTCATCTACAAGGGCGCCAGCAAAGAGACGCCAGTCGTCCCGCCCCCCAAGAAGCGCCCCTCCTGCGTCGACTAACTGACGAGGTAGGCGGCGCCGCGCAGGCCAGCCAGCGGATCGAGCAGCACATAAATCGGCATGCGCTGACACAGCCCGCGGAAGCGCCCCTTGCGCACAAAGTGCTGTAGGAACAAGCCGTCCTGCAGCTTTGGCAGGATGCGCCGCGCCACGCCACCACCGATGACCACGCCGCCGGTAGCAAAGCTCTTGAGCGCCAGGTTACTGGCCTCAGCACCGTAGAGCATGACGAAGCGCTCGACGGCCCGGGCACACAGCGGGTCGCCCCCGGCCAGCGCCTGCGACGAGATCACAGCCGGCGCCGCGGCTCCCGCCGCCGCGATCTCG
>DAORCZ010000537.1:0-5989 GCA_035345735.1 Pseudomonadota bacterium
ATTCTTCAACCTGGAGCTGCACGGAATGGACCTGCTGGGGGCCGACGAAGACGCGATCCCCGAGCCGCTGCGCTCACGCCAGCCCGACCTGCGCGCCCCGCTACCCGTTCGCACTGCTGCCCTGCACCACGTCCTTGCCACCCTGCGGTCTCGACGATCGGCGCTGACGCTGGCCGACTTCGCGCAGCAGCACCGCCGCTAGGCCGCCAAGATTCCTCCCCCATTCCGGTGCACGCCACAGTCACCTAGGCCCTTGATCTTCAAAGGACCTGTGAATATCTTGCGCGTCGCCGGGCCGTCCGCACCGGTTTGATGGGCTTGTGCCCGTCCGGCTTCCGTCGGTTTCTCGGCCCAACAGCGGCAACGAAGGCGGCAACGAAGGATGAAGAGGTCTCCATGATCGAGGTAGAGGGACTCACGAAGTACTACGGTGGAAAGAGAGCCATCCACGACCTCAACTTCCGCATTGAAAAAGGGGAAGTGGTCGGATTTCTGGGACTCAACGGCGCGGGCAAGACCACCACGCTACGCATCCTGGCCTGTCTGATCCTGCCGTCGTCCGGCAGCGTACGCATCGATGGCCTGGATGCCGGCGAGAGTGCGCACGAGATCCGCAAGCTGCTGGGCTTCTTGCCCGACACGCCGCCGCTCTATGACGAGATGGCGGTGGGCGATTACCTGCGGTTTGTCGCCGAGCTCAAAGATGTGGCGCCGCGGGACGTCAACCGGCGGATCGGCGAAGCGCTCGACATGTGCGGCCTGGCAGCGGTCAAGCACGACCCAATCCTCACCCTGTCGCACGGCTACCGACAGCGCGTCGGCATCGCCCAGGCCATGGTGCACAAGCCGTCGCTGCTGATCTTGGACGAGCCCACCTCGGGCCTCGATCCGGTGCAGATCGGCGAGATGCGAGAGCTGATCCGTCGCTTGGCTGGCGATCACACCATCCTGCTCTCCAGCCACATCCTGACCGAGATCAGCCAGACCTGCGATCGCTTGCTGGTTATCAACGAAGGCCACATCACCGCCGACGGCACCGAAGAGGCGATCCGCAATCGCGTCGCCAGCCCCGGCTCGGATCAGGGCGTCATCGAGGTCGAGATCGAAGGGGGTGCCAGCGCCGGCGATCCTGGACCGGCCGCCAAGGCGCAATGCGAAAAGGTCAGCGGCGTCATGTCGGCGCGCATCGTGCGCAGCGAAGGACGGCGCGTCACCCTGGAAGTCGAGGCCAAGGGCGATCAGCGAGCCGCCATCGCTCGCGCCCTCGTCGAGGGAGGCTACGGTCTACTTCGTCTCGATCGTCGCTCGCTTGCGCTGGAGTCGATCTTCCAGCGCCTGGTTCACCCCGCGCCGCCCCCCGGCGGACCCATCTCTGCCTAGCTTGGGAGGAATGCTGTGAAACCCGTTTGGCTCATTTACCGACGCGAGATGGGCGCATATCTGCGCTCTCCCTTGGGCTACATCGTCGTTGCGGTGGTGCTGCTTATCGACGGCCTGCTGTTCAACGCCTTCGCCCTCGGCAGCGACACCGCCCGCAAGTCCTCAGAAGTCCTCAAGCAGTTCTTCTACTTCTCGTCGGGCACGACGATGGTGGCCAGCCTGTTCCTGTCGATGCGCCTGCTCGCGGAAGAGCGCGCCCAGGGCACGCTGAACCTGCTCTTCGGCTCGCCGGTGCGCGACTACCAAATCATCCTGGGCAAGTACCTCTCGGCCCTGACGTTCCTAAGCGGCCTGACCCTGCTCACGATCTACATGCCGGCGCTGATCGCCGTCCACGGCAAGATCACCTTCGGCCAGATCGCCGCTGGGTATCTTGGCCTCATCCTGCTCGGATCGACGGGCCTCAGCATCGGCATCTTCGGCTCGGCCCTGACCAAGAGCCAGCTCGTCGCCATCATCAGCAGCGCCGCCATCCTGGTCGGCCTGATCCTGAGCTGGCTGATGGCGCTCATCACCGACCGCCCGATCAACGAGCTCTTCACCTGGCTGTCGATCCACAACAAGCACTTCCAGCCGTTCATGACCGGGCTTATCAACACGCAGGACGTCGTGTTCTACGCCTCGCTGTCGTACTTCTTCCTGTTCCTGGCGACGCGTGTGCTGGAATCGCGTCGCTGGAGCGACTAGGCCCGGTCCGAACGTGGCTATCGAGGTTGCCAAATGAGTGCAAACACCGAAACGACGAAGAGCCGGCCGGGACGCACAGGTCCTGGGCACAGCGGCAAAGTCCAGCTCGTCGCCTGGCCGACGCTGCTGTTCTTTGCTGGCCTGTTTTTGATCTTCTTTTCTGAGCGCGTCCTGACCAGTGATACCGCGCAGCGCGCGGTGGACCTGCTCGGATTCGCGACAATGTTCGGCATGCTGCTGACCCTGTTCGGCCGCCGCGGCGCGGCGCAGGATGCAGACGAGCGCCAGTCCTATACCTGGATGGCGATCGATGCCTCGCTGGTGCTGGCGGGCGCGGCGCTATACCTGCTGTTCGCGGCCAAGGCCCCGGCCATCACCGAAAAGCTAAGCAGCCTGTTCGGCAAGAAGTACGAGAGCGCCAAGGATCTGGCCACCGTGCTCTGGCCGACGCTGGTCGTGCTTGGCGGTCTGCCCATGGCCTTCATCCAGCGCTCGCTCGCGACGATGACCGATGGCCTGGGCCAAGCGGAAAAGGTCGAGCTGGTGCGCGTCCGCCACTCGGGTGAGTCGGCCCTGACCATCGTGCTGGTCGTGCTGTTCTGCGCCTCGATCAACTACGTGGCGTCGGACCGCAACAAGAAGTGGGATCTGGCCCGCTTCCGCACCACTCGCCCCAGCGAAGCGACGCGCAAGATCGTCGGCAACCTGGGCAAGCCGATCAAGGCGACGCTGTTCTTCGCCAACCCCAACGAAGTCCGCGAGCTGGTGCTGCCGTACTTCGAGGATCTGCAGAGCACCGGCGGTCGGCTGACCCTGGAAGTCGTCGATCACGCGCTAGAGCCGACCAAGGCGCGCGAGCTCGGCGCGAGCGGCAACGGCATGGTCGTGCTCGGGGTTCTCGACGAGAAGAATCCCAATCAGGCCCCGACCCAGCGCGAGACGCTCAACGTTGGCACCACACTGGAAGGCTCGCAGACCGCGCTGTCCACGCTGGATGGCGACGTGCAGAAGAAGCTGCTGCAGCTCAGCCGACCCGGTCGCGTCGCCTACTTCACGACCGGCCACGGCGAGCGCGGCTTCGACACCGGCGGCTTCTTTGACATGCAGAAGGACGACCTGCGGGCTCCCGTCGGCTTCCTGCGCACCCTGCTGCAGAACCAGGGCTACGAGGTCAAGACGCTGGGCATCGGCCAGGGTCTGTCGAACAAGGTTCCCAGCGACGCCGGCCTGGTCATCATCGCCGGCCCGAACGAGAAGATCCTGCCGGAAGAGGTGAACGCTCTGGTCGCCTACCTCAATGACGGCGGCCATATCTACGCACTGCTCGACCCCACCGCGGCAAACAGCAACAGCGACCTGGCGCCGCTGCTCAAGGTAGCGGGAATCAAGTACAACCCGACGCTGCTCGCCAATGACGAGTCCTTCGCCGTCCGAACGCAGAAGGCTTCCGACAAGGCCAACATCGTGTCGACCAGCTTCTCCTCGCACGTGTCGGTGACAACGCTGTCGCGGGCTTCTGGACGCGCCGGGGTCATCCTGCCGAAGTCCGGCTACTTCGAGCGAGACGGCAGCACGCCGCCCGGTGTCCAGCTTGACTTCACGCTGCGCTCGATGCCCAAGACCTACGCCGACAAGAACCAGAACTTCACCCGCGACAGCGATGAGCAGGCGCAGGCGTATGATCTCGCGGCGGTGGCCTCGAAGACCCTGGGTGATGGCGCATCGGCCCCCGGCAAGAGCAAGCGCGAGCTTCGCCTGGCCGTCGTCGGCTCGACGGATGCAGTGGCCGATCTGGCGCTGCAGAACCGCGCCAACGCCGTGCTGGCGCTCGACACCATCAAGTGGCTGATGCAAGAGGAGGCGCTGGTCGGTGAGACGGCGCAAGAGACCGACGCCCCCATCTTCCACACCAAAGACCAAGACAAGATCTGGTTCTACGGAACGATCATCGCCGCCCCGGCGCTGGTCCTCGCGCTTGGCCTATGGGTCGTGCGTCGCGGACAGAGGAAGCAGCAAGCGCAGAAGCGGAGGGCATCATGAAAAAGACACCACAGCGCGGGATTTCCACCGTCGGGGTCCATGCCGGTCTAGCCGGCCTGGGCCTGCTCCTGGCATTCACCACCTGGACGCGCGACCGATCGCAGGTCCAGACCGATACCGTTGTCGCGCTGGACTTCAACAAGCGCGATGTCGAATCGCTGCGCTACGAAGACGAGTCACGCAACATCGTCGTCGAGCGACGCAGTGGCGAGGGCGGAGAGCACACCTGGGTCACGGTCTCGACGCGGCAGAAGCAGCTGATTACAAACCCGCTGCAACCGGCCGGCGCACCCCCGGCCCCGCCAAGCCCCGGCGCCCCGCCGCCCCCAGTCGGCCCACACGGTGCGCCGCCGGCAGGCATGAATCCGCACGGTCCTGCTCCGGCGAACCCGCATGCCCCCCCTCCGCCGCCTGTGGCCCCGGCGGCCAAGCCGGCGGCGCCTGTGGCCCCGGCCGCCAAGCCAACCGCAGCACAGAAGGGCGGCGACAAGGCGATTGTTGGCTCAGAGGGCGCGGCCCCCCCCCCGCCGGGAGCCAGCGTGGCCCCACCACTGGCTCCTGCCGCGACGGCGGCTCCGGCGTCCGGACAGTCCTCCCCGCCTGGCCCTGCGACGCCCGCGGCGAGCGCCCCCCCGCCCATCCACGACGTCAAAGAGGTCGTCAGCACCAAGTCGTTCCGCGGCAACGAGCAGGCCGACAAGCTGTTTGAGCAGTTCGCCCCCATGCGGGTCGTGCGAGCGCTCGGCAGCATCACCGAAGCCAAGGCCAAGGAGCTGGGCCTGGACGCCAGCAAGAAGAAGCTCACAGTAGTCGCCAAGGGCCAGACCTATGTCTTTGCGCTGGGCCAGAACAGCTACGGCGCCGGTGACGTCTACGCTCGCGACAGTCAGGGTCAGGCCTTCCTGCTGGCGCATCGCTTGGTCAGCGACTTCGAGTTCGCCGAGAGCCGCCTGATGGAGCGCCGAATGCATCGCTTCGAGCGGTCGGAGTTCGATCGCATCGAGGTCGAAGTCGTGACCGCGGCCGGCGCCAAGAAGCGCACGCTGGTGCAGAAGAATCGCCAGGACAACGCCAACTTCGACTTCGCCGATGGCAGCACGCCCGACAAGCGCGACGACACGCTGAAGAACTGGGTCGACAAGATCCTGCGCATGGCGATCAACGACTACGTGCCGCAGGGCGAGGAACCCAAGACGCCCAACGCCACGGCTGGCGCGCCGCTGTCGGGCGAGGTGCTCAAGCTGCGTTTCTTCGACGGTGGTAAGGAGCTTGGCTTCGCTAGCTTCTCGCGTTACCCCGCCCCCGCCCCCGCCATGGTGACGGCCGCCCCACCGCAGCAGCAGCAGGATTACTTCGCTCGCACCGAGACCACGATCGGCCTCGTTCGCCTGCTCGCCGTCACCGCCGAGAGCGCGCTGCAAGACGCTGAAAAGTGGTAGGTCGGTCCGCACCGACGCGTCTCCGCACCGCTCTCCCGACTCCCCTCTCCCGCCGCTTCCCCGCTCGCTCGCTTCCCCCAGAAACATAGGCCGGCTCGCCCCGCCGCAGGTGCGGGCGCAGGCTGTCAGGTTTGCGTCACGGGCCGCGTAGTAAAAGCAGTGCCCAAGGTGGCCCAAGGACGAAAACCGCCATGCGCTCCCGACTACCGTTCTTCTCTTCCCAGCGACGTAGTCACCCCCTCACGGCCCGTTTCCGCCAGGCCCTGCGCATCTGCCTGCTAGCCCTCCTCTTTGGAGGCGCTGCGGCCGGCTGCAACTCGGCGATGGTGATTCAGTATCACGGCGAAGTGCCGTTTTCCGACTGCGGCGACAGCGCGCACGAA
>DAORCZ010000538.1:0-5965 GCA_035345735.1 Pseudomonadota bacterium
GGTGGACGTCGGGCATGCTGCCGTGGGGGTTTGCGCCCATGCCGGCGTGGGGGTTTGTGCCCATGGCGCCGTGGGGGTTATCGCCCGTGCCGCCGCCCATGCCGGCGCCGAGGCCCGGCGGGGAGGGGCCGCCGGCGGCTTCGGTTCGCACTTTGTCTAGGCGAAGCTCGACGGTGTTGGCGGGAACTGTGACCACCAGGCTGCCTTCGATGTCGCCAGGCTGCTTGGTCATCGCGTCTTCGTCTTGATCGATGCGGGCCGACAACACCACCTGACCGCGCAGCGTCAGACCGGGCATCATGGCGTCGGCGGCTGAGAGCTCAAACGGCTGCGGCCAGGCCCCGACGGTCAGGCGCTTGACGGCGAGCGGTGGTCCGGCGGGGGCGCCACCCTGTGCACCGCGCGCCGAGAGGAAGATCACGGCGCCGGGCTTGGCCTTGTCCTTCAGCTTGGCGTCGAGGACGAGCGAGCCGCGCACTGCGCCTTCGACATTGCTGGCGCCCGGTGCGGCCGGAGCTGCCGGGGCGGCTGCGGCCTTCGTCGGATCTTCGGCAGGCAGCGCGCGCGGCTGCAGGAACTGCGGGTGATCGGCGGGCATGGGGTGGGCCGTTTCGCGGGGCGTCCCGGCTTGGCGGTTGGCCAAAGGCGGCAGCCCCCCGGGGTTGGCGGCGACGCTGGCCGGCCGCTCCTTCTTGCTGCAGCCCATGCCCAGGGACGCGCTCAGCGCCCCGCACAAAAGCAGCGCCAGCGTCGCGCGGTGGCGACTTCTGAGCCCAAGACAACTCGACTCTCGACCGTTTCTTTGCATCTCGCTACCTTACCACCCGTGTCTAGTCGAATCCAACAGGCGAGCCTCGTCGCTCGCCGTCGGTTGGCCCTGCAAACCGATGAGTTTGTCTTTGCCCTGAGCGCCCCCTCCGGAAGCCCGGCTGCGGGGCCGGCTGGCTCCGTGGCCGGTGCGGTCGCGGCGCCCCCCGACCTGCGCTTTCGTCCCGGCCAGTTCATCTCGGTGCGGGTGGGCAGCGATGCCGACCAGAACCCGATCCTGCGCAGCTACTCGATTGCCTCGCCGCCTGAGCGCTGGGGTGAGCTGGCGCTGGTCTTGCGTCTGGTGTCCGATGGCATCGGCTCGCGCTACTTCGATGCGCTGCGGATGGGCGAGTCGATCACCTTCACCGGACCGATGGGCTTTTTCGTCAACGAGCTGGCCCACAGCGGCGACGTCGTCTACGTCGCCACCGGCACCGGCATCGCCCCGCTTCTGCCGATGATCGAAGAGACGCTGCGGCGCAGTGAGACCGGCCGCGTGATCCTGTTCTGGGGTCTGCGCAGCGAAGCCGACGTGTTCTATCAGGATGAGCTCAACGCCCTTTCGACCCGCACGCCGCGCTTTACGCATCAGATCTATCTCTCGCAGCCGCAGGGTTTCTGTCGCCTGCGCGGGCGCGTGACCGGGCCGGTGCTGGAGCTTCTGCCGGGGCTGCGCGAGCCGACCTTCTACCTGTGCGGCAACGGCCAGATGATCGAAGAGCTGAAGGCGGGCCTGGTGGCGCGCGGCGTGAGTCGCAAGCGACAGATCCGCACCGAGGCTTTCTTTGACTAGGACCGGGTTTGCGCGGGTCATCGGCTGGCTGGGCCTGGGATCGATCGTCGGCGTGGCGCTGCTTGAGAGTGGGCTGGGAATCGTCGGTCCGCTCCGGGCGCCTAAGCTGGTCGATCTGCGGGCCGCGGCTCAGGCCGTGCGGGCGGAGATCAGCAGGGCCGACGTCATCGCGGTAGCCCCTACCTGGATCGATCCCCTGGTCCGCTCGGAGCTGGGCGATCTGATGCCCATCGAGCGCCTGGGGCGACCGGATAGCCGTCGCTATCCCCACATCTACGAGCTGGGCTGGCGAGGAGCGCGGCACGCTGATACGCGCGGGCTGACACCTGAATTCGAGCGGGCGTTTGGCGGCTTTGCGCTGCGCCGCTACACCCAGGCGGCGGTCGAGGTCAGCTACGACTTGGTGGAGCACTTCCTAGATGCAAAGGTGTTGCAATACCCGCTCAACGCGCCACTGCCCCCGTCGGGGCCGTCGGAGCCGGCGGCTGACCTCGCTGGGGCGATGCCGCTCTCTGCGCCCTGTCTGTTTCGCGGGCTGCAGCCGACGGCCTGTCCGCCACCTGGCCCCGCCGGCGCCTTTTTCTGCCCGCTCGGTCGCGTCGAGCGCCGCACGCTAGAGATCGCCTATCAGCCGCGCTATGGCCTGTCAGTCATCGTGGGTGAGGGGCAGGTGACGGAGCTGACTTGGTCGAGCATCCCAGCCGCCGCCTGGCAGGGCGCCAGCCTGCACCTGTGGCTGGGCTTGCACGACTACCACGCGCGCAAAAATGCCATCGGACCGGCGCAGGTGATCGTCGATCTGGACGGTCGGCAGGGGGTGTCGAGCTTCGCCGTGACGCCCGCGGTGGGGGAGCGCGAGCTGGCGCATACCGTCGTCGCGCTGCCTCCAGCAACCGGCTCGACTCCGAATGAGACGACGCATCGCATCACCCTGCGTATTTCGGCGGCCAGTGCCGCGCACCACAACGTCGGCGTCCTTGCGGAGCTACGACGATGACCCTCCCGGCATCCCCCGATAGCTCCCGACTGCGTCGAGCCGATGGTGTCATCGCGCTGCTCTTACTTCTGCTGGGTACGCTTTCGCTGGCCGTGGCCGGCCGCAGCCTGGGCTTCACGCGCGACGAGGGCTACTACTTCACCGCTGCCGAAAATCACGTCGGCTATCTGGAGGAGTCGCTGCAGGGCGCAGCGCACGGTCGCCCGCTGACCTTTGCCAATCGTCAGGTCATCGATCGCTGGCTCGGCTACAACAGCGAGCACCCGCCCTTGCTCAAGACGCTGTTCGGTCTGTCCTGGCGGCTCTTGCATCGCTGCACTTGTGATCGCGAGCCGGGGCTGCATCCGGTGTCCTATCCTCATCGCCATCGCACGCTGGGTCTGCTGAGTCAGGGGGCAGCGATGCGGCTGCCGACCCAGCTTCTGGGTGGAGCGCTGGCCGCTGCGGTCTATCTGTTTGCTGCGCTGTGCCTGTCGCGCTTTGCCGGACTGGTGGCTGCGGCGCTGACGTTGCTTCAGCCGCGGCTGTTTTTTCACTCGCAGCTCTCGTGTTTCGATGCGCCGGTCACCGCGTTCATTTTCCTAACGACGCTGGCCTATCTGTGGGCCTGCTTGGCGGGAGATCGGCGGCAGCGGTTGTGGCGTGGACTCGTGTTTGCGGTCGTGCTCGCGGCCGCGATGCTGACCAAGCACAACACGTTCTTCCTGCCGCCCATCCTGGTGCTGCACTGGCTGTATATGCAGCGAAGGCAGATCCGCTTGCTGTGGCGTCGCGATGCGGCGAGCGCAGATGGCGCATCCTGGGTCGGGTGCCTGTTGCCGCCGTGGGCGGTTTTTGGGGCGACGCTCACGCCGCTTCTGTACCTCGCGGGCTGGCCCTATCTGTGGCCGGCGCCGGTGCAGCGCTTCGCGAGCTACATCGGCTTCCACCTGCATCACGTGCACTACAACATCGAGTACCTCGGGGTGAACTACAACCGGCCGCCCTATCCCTGGCACTACGTGCCGCTGATGACGCTGTTTACGGTGCCGGTCACCACCCTGCTGCTTGCCACCATCGGCGGTCTTGCGGTGCGCTCACTGGGGCGGCGAGTGTCACCGGCAGATCTGCAGTCGCCAGGGTCCGTCACGGATCAGGCTGCAGCGCCAACTGAGCCTGTCTCATCGCGGGTGGCAGCAGTTGCGCTGATCCTGCTGTCGTTGGCTTGGCCGATCGCGGTGATCATGCGGCCCGGCACGCCGATCTTCGGGGCGGAAAAACACTGGCTGCCAGCAGTGCCATTCTTAGCGCTGCTCGCGGGAGTGGGGGCGCAGTGGGCCCTCGATCAGCTTGTCGCTTTGCGCCCCCTATCGCCGCGCGGTGTTCGCTGGGCCGCGGCGCTCCTCGCGCTGCTTGTCACCATGCCGGCAGCCATCGAGGTCGCGCGCTCGCATCCCTATGCGCTCACCCACTACAACGCGCTGGCTGGCGGCCCACGCGGAGCCGCTGATCTGGGCATGAACCGTCACTTCTGGGGCTACGCCGTGCGCGGTCTTTATCCCACGCTCAACGCCGAAGCCCGTCCGCAGGCGTCGATCTATTTCCACGATGCCAACTGGAACATGCTGCAGATGAGCATGAAGGATGGCCTCTTGCGTCGCGACCTCCGCGACTCGGGGATGGAAGAGCCGGGTGTGCGGGCCGCCGACCTTGGCCTCGTCCTGCACGAGCGGCACTTCAACAAATACGAGTACTGGCTGTGGGACGCTTTTGGCAGCACGCGCCCGCTCTCCGTCATCACGCACGAGGGGGTTCCCGTCGCGACCCTGTATGCCCGCCCCGGTGCGGCGCGTTCCTCCTCGCCTGAGTCAAGTCAATGTCCGATCGCAAAATAGCCGCCGCGCTCTACCTTGGCTGCGTCCTGGTCTATGCCTTGATCGCCGGTCAGCGCCTGCTTGCTCCCTCGAACGACACGCACTTCGTCTATCAGGCGCAGAGCTTCTTGCAGCGACGTCTGGACCTGGGGCGAACGCCGCCGCACGACAACGACTGGGCCATGGTCGAGACGCTGACCCTGCGCGATGGCAGCAAGCTCGAGGGCCAGTTTCTGCGCCAGACACCCGATCGCTTCCGCTTGCTCAGTGGTCGCACGCGCGTCGTCAGCCCAACCGAGATCAGCGAGCGCAGCCGAAAATACTATGTCTCGTTCCCGCCGTTTCCGGCCGTGGTCATGCTGCCGTTCGTGGCGATCTTCGGTCCGCGCACCAATGACGTCGTCTTCACCGTGCTCTTGGCGGGGCTGGTGCCAGCGCTCTTGTTTCTGCTGTTGCGTCGCTTGCCGGCCCACCTGGCTGGGCCCGCCTTCCCCGACGCTGCAGCCGAGGGTCCGCCGGGCGTAGAAAGCTTCGATCTGGGGGCCAGCTTGTGGCTCACTGCGCTCTTCGCTTTTGGCTCGGTGTTTTTTTTCAGCTCGGTGCTGGGGCAGGTCTGGTTCACCGCGCACATCGTGTCGCTGGTGCTCTGCGGGCTGTATCTGCACGCGCTGTATGCGCCGCTGCGACCGATCGTGGCGGGGCTGTGCCTGGCCGGGATGTTCCTCACGCGGCCGCAGATGGCGGCCCTGCTGCCGCTGTTTGTGCTGGAAGTCTTGCGACGCCACCACCCGCGGTCTCGCTACCCACGCAGCCTTGGCGAAGCGTGGGCGATCCTCTGGGGCCGCCCGCTCCCAGTCACCGCCGGCGCGGAGGATGCGCATCGCGAGGATGGACGACCCGTCGCGGATGACCCGGCTGCCGGCCCGCTCCGCCGTCAGGGTTCACCTTGGCCCGCCCTGATTTCGTTCGCGGTGGCGAGCGGCTTCCTGGCACTGCTCGGTCTGGTTCACAACTACCTGCGCTTTGGTCGCGCGCTCGAGTTTGGGCACAGCTACCTCACGACCATGCAGGCCGACAACATCCAGCGCTTCGGCCTGATCAACTACCAGTACCTGTCGCGCAATCTGGCGACCGCGCTGACCCTACTTCCGAAGCTCCTGCCGGCCGCGCCCTACGTGCAGATTAGCTATCACGGGCTCGCGCTGTGGTTCACCACGCCGGCCCTCCTATTTCTGCTCTGGCCCGAACCCACCGCCGCCCTGCTAGACGCGATGTCTGATCGCGTGCCGCCCACCTACGCGGCGACCTATCAGGCCAATGCTCAGGTCCTGCGCATCGCGCTTGCGCTGTGCTGTGTGCCGATTGCTGGCTTTGCGCTGCTCTACCAGAACACGGGCTACGTGCAGTTCGGCTATCGCTTCAGCCTCGACTACATGCTGCCACTTGTCTTCCTGTTGGCGCTGACCCAGGGGCGGCGACTGCGCGAGCCGGGCAGTCCCCTGGGGCGGCTGT
>DAORCZ010000539.1:0-5959 GCA_035345735.1 Pseudomonadota bacterium
ACCTACGCGGCTCGCTGGCCCAGCTAGACGGTACGGTGCGCGCAAGCGGCCTGCAGGGCGAGGTCCGGCTGACGCGCGATGCGCTGGGCATTCCGACGATCAGCGGCGGCGATCGCGGCGATCTGGCCTACGTCACCGGCTTTCTGCACGGGCAAGAGCGCTTCTTTCAGATGGATCTTCTGCGACGGGTCGCCGCTGGTGAGCTGTCGGCGCTGTTCGGCAAGCTGGCGCTGCGCGTCGATCGCGATCACCGGCTGCATCGCTTTCGGGCGCGGGCGGCGGCGGGGCTGGCCCAGCTTGATGCGGCGGATCGCGCGATCCTCGATCGCTACGTCGCGGGCGTGAACGATGGGCGCAGCGCGCTGACCACCCGGCCGTTTGAGTACGCGGTGCTGGGCCTAACGCCGCAGCCCTGGCAAGCAGTCGACACCGTGCTCGCGGCGTTTGCCATGTACTTCGATCTGCAGGGCAACCTGGCCGGCCGTGAGCTAGCGCGAGGCTGGATCCGCGAGCGCACCACCGCCGAGCAGCTGGCCTTCCTACTGCCCGGGGCCAGTCGCTGGGATGCCCCCCTCGATGCCGCCGAGATTCCCGAGCCGCCGGTCGCGATTCCTGAGTCGGCGCCGGCCTGGTTTACCGCGCCCCGCCCGAGCCGAGCGATGCAGGCGACGTGGCAGCCAAGCCCCGTCGATACCCTGCGTCCGCCCCCCGAGCTGCGCTCGGCAGTTGGCAGCAACAACTGGGCGGTGGCCGGCAGCCGCAGCACCACCGGCGGGGCAATTGTTGCAAATGATATGCATTTAGGAATTCGCCTGCCGCACGTCTGGTTTCGCGCGTCGATCGAGCGCGTGGGGGGCGATGGCTCGCGCCGCCGCACCACCGGCGTCATGCTGCCGGGCACACCGGTCATCGCCGCCGGTAGCAACGGCCGGGTCGCCTGGGGCTTCACCAACAGCTACGGCGACTATCTGGATCTGATCACGCTGGAGCGCGATCCGCAGAACCCGCTGCGCTTCAAAACGCCGTCCGGCTGGGAGACCGCAACCGCACACAGCGAGACGCTGCAAGTAAAGGGCGCCGCTGACGAAACCATGACGGTGCTAGAGACTTCGCTGGGTCCCGTGTGGAGTGTCGGGGGTCGCGCCTACGCCGTGCACTGGATCGCGCACGATCCGGGAGCCGTGAACCTGCGGCTGCTTTCGCTGGAGCTTGCCGACGATCTGGCCGCAGCCCAGGCCGTGGCCAACACGGTCGGCATGCCGGCGCAAAACTTCGTCGCGGGCGATGCCGCGGGTCACATCGGCTGGACGATCGCCGGACCGCTGCCGAACCGCAGCGCGGCGCCCGGGGCGACCTTCCCGCTGCGCGCCGACGAGGGGGCACTGACCTTCAGCGGCCGACGGGCCCCGGCCGACTATCCGCGTGTCGTCGATCCGCCCGCTGGTCAGGTGTGGACAGCGAACTCGCGGCAGCTTGCCGGGCCCAGCTACACGACGCTGGGCGACGGAGGCGCCGATCTGGGGGCGCGGGCGCAGCAGATTCGCGACGATCTCAGCGCGCTTTCCACGGCGCCGGGCGGCAAGGTCAATGAGGCAGCGGTCTATGGCATCAGCCTCGACGATCGCGCGCTGTTCCTGTCCACCTTCCGCGATCGGGCGCTGCGCACGCTGGATGCGGCGGCGCTGGCGCAAGATCCGAACCGCGCTGAATTTCGCCGCCTGCTGGAGCAGAGCTGGGACGGTCACGCCAGCCCGCAGTCGGTCGGCTATCGCCTGGCGCGGGGCTATCTTTACGGCATGTACGAGATCTTCTTTGGCGGTCTCGATACCGAGCTAGGCCAGCTTGTGCCGGGCCTGGACTTCGACACTGCGAGCCCGCGCTGGCCGTACGTCATCGCGCGCCTCATCGACGAAAAACCGGCGGGCTGGCTGCCAGCCGGCTACAGCGATTTTCGTCAGGTCGAGCTTGCCGCGATCGATCACAGCATCGCCAAGCTGACGGCGGGCGGGAAGCCGCTCTCGGCCGCGACTTGGGGGGCGCACAACACCTCGCGCTTTGCGCATCCGTTTGCGGCGCAGATCCCGTTTGCCAAGCGCTGGCTGGCTGCCCCGGCCGAGCCGCAGGCCGGCGACGAAAACATGCCGCACGTCTCGTATCCCACCGGCGGTCAGTCCGAGCGCATGACGGTCAGCCCCGGCCACGAAGAGTCCGGCATCATGAACGTGCCCGGCGGGCAGAGCGGTCATCCACTGTCGCCCTATTTCTTGGCCGGACATGCCGCCTGGATGCGCGGTGAGCCGACGCCGTTTTTGCCCGGTCCAACCCAGCACACGCTGGTCTTTTCGCCCCGCTAAACCTGATATCTTGCCGCCATGGGAAATGTCATGCGTGAACGAGTGGCGGCCCTCGCGGCAGAGCGAGCCCGCATTGCCGAGATGGGCGGCCCCGACAAGGTGGCCAAGCAGCACGAGCGCGGCAAGCTGACCGCGCGCGAGCGCTTGGCCCAGTTCTTCGATGGCGGCGAGTTCTTTGAAGTCGGCATCCACGGCACGCAGATGGGCGCCGCGGGCGAGTCTGACAAGCCTCCCGCCGACGCGGTGATCTGCGGCTACGGGCCGGTGAACGGGCGCTTGGTCGCGGCCGCGGCCTACGACTTCACGGTCAAAGGCGGCTCGATCGGCCAGACCGGCGAGGTCAAGGTCAGCCGCATGCGCGAGCTAGCCCTGCGCTGTCGCATGCCGATGGTGTGGTTCATCGACTCGGCGGGGGCACGCATCGATCCGCAGGGTGCATTATCGGGGGACAACATCTCGCTGTTTGCGGGCTCGGGTCACCTGTTCCGCGAAGAAGTCATCATGTCGGGTGTGGTGCCGCTGGTGGCAGCGATGGTGGGGCCGGGCGCGGCGGGCACGGCGTACATCCCGGGGCTGGCCGACTTCGTGCCGATGGTGCGTGGCCAGGGCTCGATGGCCCTCGGTGGACCGCCGCTGGTCAAGGCGGTGACCGGCCAAGACATCAGCGAGCAGGATCTGGGCGGCACGCGCGTGCACGCCGAAGTCTCGGGCGTAGGCGATGTCGAGGTCGCGGACGAAGCGACCTGCATCGCGCTCATCAAAGACTATTTGTCGTTCATGCCGCAGCACTGCGAGGAGCGACCACCGGTGCGCAAGGACGTGCGCGATCCCGTCGATCGCCGCGACGAGAGCCTGCTCGACATCCTGCCCGACAGCCCGCGGCAGGCCTATGACATGTACGCCATCGTCAAGACCCTCGTCGACGACGGACACATCCTGGATCTCAAGCCGCGCTGGGCGAAGAACATCATCACCTGCCTGGCGCGCATCGGTGGTTATCCGATCGGCATCGTGGCCAATAACCCCAAGGGCTTGGGCGGCGTGCTCGACGTCAACAGCGCCGACAAAGCCGCGCACTTCATGCAGATCTGCGACGCCTTCGGCATCCCGCTGGTCTTCTTGATGGACGTGCCAGGCTTCATGGTCGGCAGCAAGGTCGAGCACGAAGGCATCATCCGACACGGCGCCAAGATGCTGCACATCATGGCTTCAGCGACCGTGCCCAAGCTGACGGTGGTGGTGCGCAAAGGCTACGGCGCGGGCTACTACGTCATGGCCGGTCGCGCCTACGAACCGGATCTGCTGGTCGCCTGGCCAGGGGCCGAGATCAGCGTGATGGGCGCCGAAGGCATGGTGGGCATCGCTGGCAAGAAGCTGTTCGGGGGCGGTGAGCCGCCGCCGGAGGTGAAGGCGCAGCTTGTCTCGGCGATTCAGCAGCACATCGATATTCGCAAGGTGGCGGGCTGGGGCTTGGTCGATGACATCATCGATCCGCGCGACACGCGGCGCGTGCTGCATCAGGCCCTGCGCATGTGCTGGGACCGCAAGTTAGAGCGGCCCTATCGCAAGCGCGGAATCATCCCGGTGTAGCGGTCATTGCAGCCTGCGCCGCCGCGATCGCCAGCAGCGGCAGACGCAGCGGCGGACCGCTGTGAAACGCAAAGCCCTCACTCTCACAGAACGCAACCGCCGCCGGAGCCGTCGCAGACGATCCGACTTCGCTATCACACAGCGCAACCGCGAGGCCAGGCAGCGCACTCGCCATAGCCGCGAGTGCCTTGATCAGCGCCGGACCTTGGCTGCGATGCCAGTCGGGCGGAGTCGCCGTGATGGCCAAGAGCGCCACCCCAGACAGCATTGGCAAGAGCTGATCCGCGGCCGCCGCAGCGATCATTTCCGTGCTCGCTAGCAGCAGACCCAGCCGCGAATGGCTCGACGGGCCGAAGCGCGCGCTCAGCTCAGCAGACAGCGTCGCGAGCAGCACCGAGCGCTCTGCCATCGCAACCGTGTGGGCCGGCCACAGAAAGGTCAGCTCCGCCGCACGCGACGGCGAAAAAATCCGCCGCGCCGCGTCAAGGACCGGGCCTGGGTCGCGGGCAGGCAGCCAGATCACCCCTGGCCGATCCGTCAAAAGCGGCGACCCGCGCAGCGACTCCGCCTGCGGCCCCAGCAAGAGCGAAGGCCGGCGCAGCACCCAGCCTTCCGCCGACAGCGACTCCGCCATTTTCAGATCGGCCAGCCGATCGATCGAGGCGTAGACCCGCATGCGGCGCCGCGCCTCAGCGATCTTCAGCAGTGCGTGCAGCGCTTGGTTGTCCTTGAGGTTGGCGACCGACAGCGGTACCTCGCCCAGCAAGACCTCACCGGTGTGGCCATCCAGCGTCAGGATGTCACCACGTGTCAGGCTGTGCTCGCGGGTCTGCACGGTCCCGGCTCGTGCATCGATCTGCAAGCTGCCGGTTCCGACGACCGCGCAGCGTCCCAGGCCACGCGCCACCACCGCCGCGTGCGAGGTCAGGCCACCGCGCGCCGTCAGCACCCCCGCCGACAGCCGAATGCCCACGATATCGTCGGGCGAGGTATCCACGCGCACCAGGATCGGCGGCCGCTCGGCACCGGCCCGCACCTGCGCTTCGACTTCGGCGCTAGACAGCGCGATGGGACCGATGGCCACGCCCGGCGAAGCAGGCAGACCACGAGCGACCAAGGTCCGCGGCGTGTCCTTGGCAATCGTCGGGTGCAAGAGCTCAACCAAGCGCCCAGCGTCGACTCGCGACAGCGCTTCGGCAGGCGCGAGGATGCCCTCGCGCACGAGGTCCGCCGCAATGCGCACCATGGCCTGCGCACTGCGCTTGCCGGTGCGCGCTTGCAGCAGCCAAAGCTGACCGCGCTCGATGGTGAACTCGATGTCTTGCATGTCGCCGAGCCGTCGCTCCAGCAGATCGGCGTGCTGCAGAAGCTGGGCGTAGGCGGTCGGGGCCGCGGCCTCTAGCTCGGACAGCGGGTGCGGAGTGCCGGCACCACTGACCACGTCTTCGCCCTGCGCGCACAGCAAAAACTCGCCGTAGGGCGCCGCACCCGTCGTCGCCTGAGCATGCGTTGACGGAGCATGCAGGGAGGGGACGCGCGCCGCTCCCGTCGAAGGATCGCGAGTGAACAGCACACCGGTGGCCGAGCGCTCATCGAGGTTGCCGTAGACCATGGCCTGCACGACGACCGCCGTGCCCAGATCAGCCGGCAGGCCATACAGCCGCCGATAGTCGCGGGTCCGCGCCGAGTCCGTCGAACGCAGCACCCCCCAGATCGCCCAGCACAGCTGCGAAGACAGATCATCGGGCACCACCACCCCAGTGCGGGCCGTCAGCTCAGCTCGCAGCTTTTGCGCCTGACTGACGAGCGCAGCATCGCTGGGCGGTGGCTCGTGTTGTGCATCGCGACGCGCGAGAGCCGTCACGTTCCCCAGCATGCTGCTGGCTAGCCAGTCCGATTGCGCGCTGGCGGCTCCGGTCCCGCCTTCCTCTGCCACGCTGAGCAGGGCCTGACAGAACCCCTGCAAGAAGCGACAGTAGCAGTCCAAGGCAAAGCGACGGCTGCCGGCCCAGGCG
>DAORCZ010000540.1:0-5951 GCA_035345735.1 Pseudomonadota bacterium
GTCCTCCGGGAGTGAGTCCTCCGGGAGTGAGTCCTCCGGGAGTGAGTCCTCCGGGCAAGGCGTCGCCGCCGCCACCACCACCACCCGCGCCAGGAGGCAAGCGTGGTGTCTGACGAGAGCTTTGATCAGAGCTTGCTGAACGAGCTGCGAGCGATCGATTCGTTCCGTCGGCGCTACACCAGCGAACAGCCGGCGGCGCGAGTCGATGCGCAGGACCCGGATGTGCAGCGGCTGATCGAGGTCTTGGCGTTTTCGGCGGTGCGCACCCGCCAGGCGCTGCAGACCAATGTGCAGGCGACCTGGCGGCGTCTGCTGGGCAGCTTTTTCCAGCCGCTCCTGTGCCCGCTGCCGGCCATGGCGATCTTGCAAGGCCAGGTGACCGCTCGGCTGAGCGAGAGCGTGGTCCTGCCAGCCGGAACCGAGGTGCAGGCACAGAGCGCTGATGGCTTTACCGCATCGTTTCAGACTCTGGCCGAGCTGCGCATCCTGCCCATCACCCTGGAGCGTTGCGAGATCCTGCGCGCTCCCAGTGGACTGCGCTTGGCGCTGACTTTTCAGTCGCGCCTGCCGCGTCCCGATGCGGTCGGCACGCTGCGGCTCGGGCTGCACTATCTCGACGACTACCTGGCGGCGCTGCGGGTCTTCGTGCAGCTCAAGGCGCATCTGCGCCGCGCCTTCGTGCTGTACGACACGCCGGTGAGCGAGGCGGCCGAAGGGCTGACGTGTCCGGTGGAATTCGGTCCCAGCTTCGACCCCACGTACGCGGCCGATGAGCGCAATCCGCTATCGGCCGTGCGCAGCTTCTTTCACTTTCCGCAGCAAGAGCTCTTGCTGCAGCTGCAGGTCCCGCCATCCCCGCGCAGCTGGAATCGGCTGACCATCTGTTTCGACATGGCCCCCGAGTGGCCGCGTCGGCCGGCGCCCTTTCGCGAGCTGTTCCAGCCCTTCGTGGTGCCGGTCTGCAATCTGCGACGCGCACCTGCGCGGCCGATCCTGTGCGATGGCACGCAGGATGCGTATCCCCTTCACTTTGTGCACCCCGATGCCAGCTATCGCTTACATACGCTGGAAGGCGTCTTCCGCATCACCAGCGATGGGCTGATTCCCATTCCGGAAGCGACGCTGCAAAAAGCCACGCCGAGCTACGAGCTAGAGATGCGGCCGCTGTCCGGCCAAAGCTCGCAGAGCCAGGACGAAGTGGCTGCGCTGATCCTCCGCATTCCCAGCGCACTTGTGGATCCGGTGCAGATCTTGGCCGAAGCGCAGTGGCACCAGCCGCGCTTGGGGGAGCACCTGCACGGGCCGCAGACGCTGCGCTTGCCGGATCGCACGGTGCCGGGCATCGATCTGTCTTTCGTCGGGCCGGTCCGCGCTGGGCACCAACCCACGCTCGGTCGCGACGCCGCCGCCTTGCTGCGCCTGCTGTCTCTGAAGATGAAATCGGTGCTGGGTCTGGAGGAGTTGCGCGCGCTGTTCACGCTGCTAGAAACCACCGAGTCCGGCCCCTTCCGCGGCTTTCTGGCGCAGCTGCAAGATCTGGCGATCGAAGTGGCGCCCGATGAGAGCCTGCGCGGCGCGGGCATCCGTCACCGCTATCACCTGCTGGTGCCGACCCCGCCACCGGAGGAGGAGCCGCTGTGGGATGCTTTTTGCGCTCAGCTGCAGCGGCTCTTGGATGCCTGGAATTACGAGGGACGCTCTGAAGTCGTGCGCCACAGCGACCCGGCTCGTCTACGTGAGGGAAGGCTGGCAAGACGATGAAGCTTGGCCACTGGAACCTGATCATCGGCATGCGCAGCGACATCGTTCGGCTGCTTGAACGCACGCTGGCTGTCGACAGCACGCGCTTTGGCGAGCGGATGAGCACGACCTCGGTCGACCCCGGCACGCTTTCGCGTCTGCAGACGGAGCTGCGCAGCAAGCTGGAAGTGCTGCGGGAAAACCTGAACCGCGAGCTGACCGAGAACGAGACCTATTTGGTGATGTTCCCGCTGGTGCTGCTGTGTGACGAGATGGTGATGATCCGCTTGGCCAAAGAGCAGCAGACCAGCTGGTCGCTTCTGCAGTCCGAGCTGTTTCAAATCAACTACGGCGGCGACGTGTTCTATGACTTTGTCGACGAGCGTCTGGACAAGCAGGACACCCCGCCGATGGTCTTTGAAGTGCTGTACTTCTGCCTGGCGGCCGGCTTTGTCGGCAAGTTCGGCGAGAGCAGCGGCAAGGTGCAGCGCTACCGCACCCTGCTGTCCGAGCAGATCGCTGCGACATCGATGACGGCTGCGGAGCGGCGCAAGCGACGGCGGGCCAGCCGCATGGCGCGCGATCCGCAGGGGGAACGCAGCAGTCGCCGCAGCCGGTCGATGGCCATCGCGCGCACTGGGTCGCAGCGCACGCTGTCGCCATCGGCCTCGGCACCGGGGCCAGCCGGGGCGCCTCCTGCGCCCGCGCCATCGCTGCAACAGGCGGCACCGGGTCGCATCCCTTGGCACAGCGTGGCGCCGTACGGGGTGGCCTTGGCGGCTCTCGGTTTGGCCTTGGGCTTCGTACTCCTTTTTACCAACTTGTGAACTGCGCCATCCGGGGGGAAGGGCGATGAAGATCAACTTCAGTGAACTGCTAGCGAGCGAGCGCGTGCGACCGCTGTGGGGACGCAGCTACACCCCAGAGTCGGCCCTAGATGAGCTGCAGCGAATCATTGCCCCTTTAGCCCCACCTGCGGCCGGCGGCCCGGGGGACGGTTCTTTGGCAGCGTCGGTGCCCGGGGCAAAGAGTGCGGCCGGGAGCGGCGCAGCAGCGGGGGCCGAAGGCTCGCAGGCCGGTAGTGCACAGGGGCAGGGAATGGCCGGCAGCGATGGGGCGACCGGCGACAGCGTGGACCCGGTCCCATCGCAGCGTGGCCCCGGAATGGGAACCCAGGCCAGCTCGTCCGGCCGGAGCGCACGCGAGGACAACGATCTGTTTCACCCCCCGCCGGACTTGGCCGATGTGCCAATCCGCGCCCCCCATGAGATCTTCGCCGATCTGGAACAGGCGGTGCGCGGCGACCTGGGGAACCGCGCCTGCATGGTGCGCAACTTCATTGAAGCGCTGCGGGTACGCATTCACGCCCTGGATCCGACGGCCGACGAAGCGCTGTATCACCCCATGCGTCACGCCGCTGGGGGCACGATCTGGGAACTTTTGACCCGCATGGAGGACACGCTGTCCGGCCTGCGGCGTGTGGCCAGCGGTCGATAGGAGGCATCTGTGTCCGCCCCGTTTCATGGCGGTGCCCTGTGGTTGGCTGCGGCCGCTCCGCCGTCGCGACTGCTTTACGTCATCACCGCGCTGGTGGTGATTGTCCTTTTGGCCAGCATCGCCCTTGCGATCTGGTGGTGGCGCTTGCGCGGGCGCGAGGATACGGGGGCGGCGGCGCGTGCCATCTCGCCGCTGCGCCTGCGCGCCATCTGGAACAGCTTCCTGTCGCGGCTGCCAGGCGCCGTGCGGGTGGCGGTGCCGACGTATCCCCACTTCGTCGTCTTTGGGAACAACGCCTCGGGCAAGAGCGCGCTCATCGGTCGCAAGGTCGACTGGCAAGGGCAGACCAGCCAGTTCGTGCCCAGCTACACCGCCGACCCCCTGATGCAGATCTATCTTGGCAGTCACACGGTGGTGCAGGAATTTTCGGCCATCGTGCAGGACGCGACGTCGCGCGGGATCAACGAAGCGCTCAAACGCCTGTGGGGCAACTTGGATGTTGAACAGATTCCCACGGTGGTGGTCGCACTGCAGGCCACCAGCCTGAGCTCCTCTTCGCCAGATCAGCTACGGGCGCAGGCTCAACTTCTGCGCGGCAAGATCAACATCCTGGCCGACGCCTGTGGGGCCTCACCGCGGGTGCGCATCTGTCTCACGTTCATGGATCGCGTGCGCGGCTACAGCGACTTGGCGCGCTTCCTTCACAAAGAACAGATCCCGCTGATGTTGGAGGTCGGCACTGACCCCCGCAGCGACTTAGCAACGGGGCTTGCCGCGTATGAGCGGCACCTGCCGCGGGCCCTGACCACGCAGCCGCTATCGGCCTTTGAGGGCATGCTGGAGTTTCTGCGCACCGGCGATCAGCTCCTCTCTCCCACGGCTGATTTTGTGACGGCGCTCGTCGAAGGCTCGGTGGTCTCGCAGCGACCCGAGGTGCAGGGCGTCTATTTCTCGACGCTACAGAACGATGCGCAGGTCGGCAGCCCGTTCGAGCCGCCGCCCCGTCAGCGCGGTGCAGCGCTGGGTTCATTCCTCAACCGCTGGCTGCGACCGCTGGGCATCCGGCCGCTGCATGCACTCTTGGGAGCCCTGATTCTGATCGTCGGCCTGGGCGCACTATCGACGATTACCCGTCGCCACCGAGCATATGTCGATGACAGCAGCAGCGCCGCCGAGAGCTTCGAGCAAAGTGTCGATCGCGCATTGACGCTGCAGAGCAGCGGCGAGTCCGACGTCGTGCGTCGGGCGGAGCAGCGCCTGCGCCAGTCCCTGCTGGCGATGCAGGTCGCCGAGTCGCGCTTTCGCCCGCTCTCCCTCCTTTACCGCCCCGATAAGCGAGACAGCGAGCGTCGTTTTGTGGAGGGCATCCGGCGAGCGTACCTCCTGCCGGCTCTGGAACGCACGATTCGCCAGCGCGCTCGCGACAAGATTCTGCAGGCGCTGGTGGCGCTGTACGCCAGCCGCGACAACACCTTGGGGGCGCTGGTCAATGCGCAGCCCACCGACTGGGCAAGTGAGCTGGGCGTGCCGCGCGACACGCTGCAGGACTACATCAAGTACAGCGCCTCGCCATGGACGGAGATCGCCGTGGTGGCACTTCCTCCGCTGCCCCAGTCGGAACTACGCGCGACCATCACCGAGCTTGGCGCCTGGCAAGGTTTCGTTGCCCGCCTGCGCAAAGACATCGCGCGTCCGTTCATCACCGGGGGCGAGCTAGCGTCACTGCAGCAAGAGAGTGCTCGTCTGCAGGAAGCCCTGGTGCAGGTCCGCAAGGGCGCGCTCCTGCGCCAGATGTACCGCAACCTCGCCGAAGAGTCGCCGCTCGACATGATCAAGCTGTTCGGTCGCGATCAGAGTGTCTTCTCGCCGCACCCGTTCATCACCGACTCGATGGATGCGCTGGATCGCGTGCTGAAGATGGTGCGCGAGTCGAGTCTGCAGGTGGAACAAGCCAGCACCAAGAGCCTGTATCAGCTTCTGCGCTGGCTCAACGAGAGCGGGCCGACGACTGGCACACCGAGTCCGGTCGTGGACGGGACGGCCTGGCAGTTCGTCTTTCCAGGGGACAGCACGCCCTACGAGATTCGTCGCCAAGACTGGCAAGATCTGCTGCTGCGCAGTCGCAAGCGGACCTTTTCGGCCGGCGGCTGGCGAGGAGACTCCGATCCGCAGTCAAACGAGGATGTGCGGGAGACCCGGGCGGCGAAAGTTCGTTGCGGAAAACCGTCGCGCCGCTACCCCGATCGTCGCCCGTGCGAGCGTGCCGAGCGCCCGGCCCTGCGCTCCAGCAGCAAGCGCGGGTCCGGGACAGCGCGGGATTCAGCCGACACTGCGGCGCGCACCAGCCGGGCCTCGGCCGCCACCCTGCCGTTGTGGAGCCCAGAGGAGTTCACCCCGAAGCTGGCGGCGCTGCTCACCGGCAATGAGCTACCCGCGGCTGGCCTCTCGGACCTCTACAACCGCGTGGTGTACCAACGGGAAGTCCTACCGCTGGTGCAAGAGCTGAAAAAGGCCCTCGCGGGCCATCGCAACCTGACAGCCGAAGAAAAGATCGAGCTGTCGCGCCTGGTGCAGAGCGAGCTTTCTACCTACTCGCGCCGTTATTGCGCCGCGCTATTAAATTATCATCTTGGCTATCAGATTAGCCGGCACTCGGCGGCCGCTTTGCACTCCGAGCTCGTGGATCTGATCAAGCCGGGCTCACCCTTTGTGTC
>DAORCZ010000541.1:0-5948 GCA_035345735.1 Pseudomonadota bacterium
CGCTCGACGGCGCGCAGGTTGTCGCGGAGCTCGTTGCCGCGATCTTCTTGCTCATCGCGCTGACGATGCAGTCGCCCGCTCTCGGCATCGGCGGCGAACAGGGCGCGCTGCTGCTGACAGATGGCGGCCAGGCGGATCTGCGCCTCGGGCCTGGCCGTCGGGAGGCTGGCGTCGAGATACGGGCAGAGGTGATTGCTCTCGCTGCGGGCCTCGCGCAGGGTACGGCGGCTGTTCGACAGCAGCCGCTCACGCACGGTCAGCGAGGTCATGCCCTCGTGATCGATCCCCTGCGGAACGAGATAGGCCTCAGGGCTGATCTCGCTGTCGCGCGGCAGGTCGAATGCCTCGAAGGCGCCCCGCCGCAGGTGGCGAACCAGCAGACGGGCGGGCACCTCAGGGCCAAGGGCAGGCACGCTGATCTGATACTCGGTGGTCAAAACCTGCTCGTCCTGCACGCTGGCCTGACCGCCGTGGATGCTCAGCAAACGCAGCGGGCGCGAGCTCGACTGGCTGGTGGACTGCACGCTCACCGCGCGATCGAGCGCATAGGGAATCAGCGCCGTCTCGCCAGCCGTCACCCGCCCGAGCACGCCTTCGCCGACGAAGCCGCCGTCTGAGAACACCGCCACGGGACCAGGCTCAAGCGGGCTGCCGACGTGAACCCGCGCCACGCGGAGCGGATGACGATCGCTGCCCGGCACGCTGCCATCGGGACGAAAGACATAGACATCCTCGGTGCCGCCGCGCAGCGTCAAGAGCGACACCATGGTCGAGCTGCCCTCGGGCAGCGAAACTGGACCGGCCAGGCGATAGCGAGCCCCGCCCACGCTCTCCTGCAGCGTCGACAGCGGACGAGCACTGGCCGCGACGCGGGCGGCCGTCGCGGGACCCGGCGCAGGTGCCGGGCCTGTGCCCTGTGCCTCGTCGCGCGTCTGCAAGATGTTGATCTGCACGCGGCGATTGCGACTGCAGGCCTCTTCGCTGTTCCCCGGGGTAAGCGGTCGATCGCCGCCGTAGCCGCGCGCCCGCAGGCGCCGCCCCTCGACGCCCAAGCCGACGAGCGCGCCCCGCACGGCATCGGCGCGGCTCTGACTGATGTCGCGGGCGTTGCTGTCGCCGCAGGCATGACCGGCGACTTCCAGCAGCGACAGCTCGGGGTTGCCCTTGAGCGTCGCAGCGATCGCTTCGATGAGCGGCCTGGACGCCGGTTCGATCTTGGCGCTGTCGCGCTTGAAGAACAGCTGATCGAGGATCTCGATCTTCGACTGACTGATGATGACGCGGCCGCGATCGGGGCAGCCATCGCTGTCTTCGGTGCCGTTGTAGGTCTCGGGCTCGTTTGGGCACTTGTCTTGGCTGTCGGGGATGCCGTCGTGGTCGGTGTCGGCGCTCGCCGTCGGGTTGGTGGTTCGGGTCGTCTCGGCCAAGAGCAAGCCGGTCGCGACGGGCGTAACCAGCTGACCGCTGACATCGGGACGCGGCACAAAGCGCGGGGCGCGCAGATCGAGGGCAAAGGTCAGCGGGGCGCCGGTCGCCAAGATCAGCTCAACGCCATCCCACGACTCGCCCGACAGGTTGTCGACAATCGCCCAGGCCTGCAGCACCCCTTCGCCTGCCGCGGCACCACCGGCCTCGCCCGCCGCCGCCCGCCGCGAGCGGGGCAGCACGACGCGATAGGCCGACTTCCACACCGGTGAAGGCGTGGTGTAGGCGATGGTCAGGCGCTGTGGGCGACCCAGGACCCCATCCGGCGTCGCCAGGCCGGTATCAATCAGAAGCTCACTGCGATCGTCGAGCACCGGGCTGGGTACATCCTTTTTCGCACCACCCTCCGTCGAACCGGCCGCGACCGCGGACCGACTGGCCCGCGGCTGGGGGATGACGGCGGTGACCGGACGCCCCTCACCGCCTGCGGTCTCGCTGATCACCACCAGGCTCTTGAGCACATCGTCGATTTCGTGGCTGCGCAGGCGCAAGCGATAGACCGGCTGGCGGACCTCGCCGCTGCGCTCGAAGTAGCCGATGCCGTTCTGGTACAGCACCACCCGCCGCAGCGCCAGCGACGATCCAGTACCACCGCAGCCCAGGCCACCGCCCCCCAGCGCCAGCCCCAGCAGAGCCCAGCGCAGCCCCCCAAAGACGCCGCCCGGCGCCGCCACCAAGACCCCTTGCCGTCGAGAACACGCAGGAACTGTGGGTGCCATAAGCCCCACAGTGTAGCGCAGTCACCTCTGGCCCGGAGGCCGGGATCGTGCCCCGGCCTGCGCCACCTGACCGCCCTTCCACGGGCCGGCCCGCTTCCCGGCTAAGCTGACAAACGCTGACGGTGGGGCTTCCCATTTTTGCCGCGGCGGGCGAAGATGGACCCACAGTGATCTCGGTCGGTTCCACGGTCGGGAACTACCGCATCGTCCGTAGGCTCGGGGCGGGAGCCATGGCGACGGTTTTCCTGGCTGAACATCCGCGGATTAGCAAGCGCGTCGCGGTCAAAGTGATCAACGCGGAGCTGTCTACCAGCGCCGAGATGGTCTCTCGTTTCTTGGCCGAGGCGCGCGCCGCGAGTCAGATCGGCCACGAAAACATCGTCGATATCCTCGACTTCGGGCAGACCCCCCAGGGCGACAACTTCATGATCATGGAGTACCTGGAGGGGCAGACGCTGACCGCCCGCGTCCGCGCCGCCAACCGCCTGGATCTGCCGACGGCGCAGCGCATTGGGGCGCAGATCGCCGACGCGCTGGCCGCTGCCCATGGTCTGGGCGTCATCCATCGCGATCTCAAGCCCGACAACATCTACGTCATCAAGCGCCAGGGCAACCCGGACTACGTCAAGATCCTCGACTTCGGCCTCGCCAAGCTGCTCATGGCCTCGGAGGGGATCAATCACAAGACCTCGTCGGGATCGGTGCTGGGCACGCCGCACTACATGGCGCCCGAGCAGTGCGAAGGACGCAGCAACGTCGACGGTCGCGCTGACTTGTATTCGCTGGGCTGCATCCTGTTCTACATGGTCTGCGGTCAGCTGCCGTTTCCCGGCGATGGCTTTGCCGAGGTCATCCTCAAGCACATCAGCGAGCCGCCGCCGAACCCGCGCAGCTTGAACCCGGCGGTGACCCCAGCGTTTGAAAAGCTGGTGCTGCACTGTCTGGCCAAGAACCGCGACTTCCGCTTTCAGAAGGCGGAAGACGTCGCAGCGGCGCTGCGCGATCCCGAGAAGTGGTCGCAGGAATTCGGCAACGATCCCGCTCGCCTCGCCGGCCCGGCCAGTCCGCGGCGCGGAGGGGGCGAGGCGATTGCCGGCGCCGTCGCCCAGAAGCCGGCCCTGGACTCGATGGCGGCAAGCAGCGTCATCGCCCCGGCCAAGCCGACGCCGGTCCAGAAACCGGCCGGTAGCTCAGGAGTGCCGACCCCCGCCGCGAAACCCGCTGCGCCATTTCTGGGGGTGACGCTGCAGCCCAAGCCGGTGCCGGCCGCGGTGTTGGCCGCCATGGCCTCACCCCCCGCCGCAGCCCCGCCGCCGGCGGCCTTGCCCACCAGCGCACCGCCTGCGGCCCCGCCGTCGTCGGTTCCACCGCTGTCAGCCCCGCCGTCGTCGGTTCCGCCGCTGGGTCCGCCACCGCCTAGCGCACCGCCCGCGTCCATCTCGCAGCTGGCGGAGGCGCCGGTCGTCGCCAATCGCTCGGCCCCGCAGATGGCGACGATGATCGGCGAGATGACGCCCGCCGCCCTGTCGGCGCTGATGCGGCCGCCACCGCCCAACACCGGTGGAGCCGGCGCGCCCGCCCGACCACTGACCCCGCCGGGCTCGATTCCCGCGGCCGCCCCGCCGGGGAACGCTCCAGCGGCGATGACGCAGATCGTGCCCGGGAGCTCGCAGCCCCCGCAGCCCGCTTTTTCTGCCCCGCCGCCTGGGCCGGCCAGCTCGGCGCCACCGGCCGCCTACGGCAGTCAGTCCCAGCTTCCGCCCGTCGCGGCGACCTCGCTCCCGCCGGCTTATGGCAGCCAGCCAGGCGTCCCGCCAGTCGCCGCCAGCTCCTATCCGGCCGGCTATGGCAGTCAGTCGCAGCTTCCGCCTGTCGCGGCCAATGCTTCAGGCGCCGCTGTCGCGCCGGTGGCAGCAGCTCCGAGCAGCTACGCCACGCCCCCTTCGGGCTCACCCGCCGTCGCAGGAGACGACGCGGTCAGCCGCGCCCTGCACAAGCTGGCCCCCCACCTCAACCGCTTGGCGATGCAGCCCTTTGTGCAGCGCTTCCTTGATCTGCCGCCGCCTCGGCGCTTGGCGATCCTGCGCGGCTGCGCCATTGGCTTGGGCTCGCTGGTGTTCCTGCTTTTGCTCATCCTCTTGTGGCCGGGACCGCGCATCGTCATCGTCCGCAGCACCCCCGATACTGCCGAGGTCCTGCGCGGCGAGACCTCGCTTGGCAACACGCCGATCATCGTCGAGCTCAAGCGCGGCGAGAAACAGACGCTGACCCTGCGCAAAGAGGGCTTTGAAGAGACGACGCAGGACATCGGGCCGGACAGCGAAAAAGTGGTGATGGTCAAGCTCAGCGAGGCCACGCCCGACAAGCCCGCGAGCGGCAACGGCAACGGCGGCGGCAGCGGCGGCAAGAAGCCCGTCACCAAGCCGACCCCCGACGACGAGGGCGGCGAAGAAGGCGACAGCAACGGCGGCAGCGACGAGCCCAAGAAGAAGAAAAAGAAGAAAAAGAAGAAGGTCGTCGTCTTCTAACGCCGCCTCCCCTCGCCTTCCCCCACTCGCCGTCGTGCCCACCCCGCCCCGACGATCGCTCGCAGCTACGGCACGAAGCCGCGGTTGAGCTTGAGGATGAAGCCATCGCCCAAGCCCTTCGAGGTCAGCGACGTGCCTTCGAAGTTCACGGTCCCTTCAAACGAGCCGGCGATGTACAGCGCGTCCGGGGTCTGGGCGGCGCTGTAGACGCTGGTGAAGCTGTCGCCTCCGTACTGCCGCAGCGAGATCGGGGTCCCGGTCGCGCCATAGCGGATGAAGAATCCCTCGCCCTTGGGGGCATTGCGCATGCCCAGCCCGAAGTCGGCGGGGCCATAGACGCCGCCGCCTAGCTGCAGCCCCTCGCCGTCGGCAAGCAGCACCTGGGCGTAGTCATAATCGCTGGCCGGAGTCACCGCCCGCGCCCACAGCTCTTTGGCGTTTTCGTCGAGCTGCAGGATGAAGCTGTGCGAGCCGGCGTTGCTGCTGCTGAGCGAAGCGGTGCGCGTCTGTAGGCTGAGCGCGAAGGTGCCGGCGACCCCGATGCGCCCCGCGGGATCGCTAGCCAGCTGATAGACGATGGAGCCATCGCTGAGATAGCTGGTCGCCCACTTGTAGGCTCCCGTCGGGCTGAGGCCCAGCACGAAGGCCCAGGTCGTGGCTCCGGCTGCTGGCACGATCGGCCCGCCGCCAAAATCGACGGTGCCCATGGCCGATCCGCCGACGACGATATCGCCGTTTTTGGCCAGCGTCAGATCAGTGAAGTAGTCGACGTACTTGCCGCCGAAGTTCTTCGAAAACAGATGCCCGCCGCCGGGGTCGAAGCCCGCCACGAAGCCGTCGCAGGCGCCGTTCGGGACCAAGGGGCCGCCCCCCAGGTCGATCGCCGCGGTGGATCCCGAGACGATGCCGTAGGTCCCCGTCAGGTAGGCGTTCCCGCTCGGGTCGACGGCGAGGCCGGCGCGGCCAAATTCGAACTCGCTGCTGCCGATCGCCTTGCCGTACACAAGCCGCCCCTCCGGCGAATACTTGGCGAGGTAGAAGTCGGTCTTGCCATGCGTGTTCACCGGGCCCGCGCCAAAGTCGAGCGTCGTCGAGAAGTTGCCGGTCAGGATGACGTTGCCGGCCGCATCGCTGACCAGGCGCAGGACGGTGTCTTCTTCCGGGCTGCCAAAGTGCCGCACCCACAGAAACTCGCCGCTGGGGTTTAGCTTGACGA
>DAORCZ010000542.1:0-5942 GCA_035345735.1 Pseudomonadota bacterium
ACGATGCCGGCCTGGAGTACCTGCAGATCAGCATCGACAACGTGAGCCCCGATGAGGTCTCGCAGAAGAGTCTCAAGACGCTCGATCGCAAGCTGGTGCACTTGGCTGAGCACGCGCGCTTTCACGTCAACATCAACTCGGTGCTGGGTGCCGGCATGAAGCATCCGCAGGACCCGCTGCGCATCACCGAGCGGGCCCGTGAGCTGGGCTTTTCGACGTCGATCGGCGTGCTGCACGACGAGTCCGGTCAGCTTAGTCCGCTGTCCCCCGACGAGGTCGCGGTCTACGACCGGGTCGTGGCGATGGGGCAGGGGATGTACACCCGCATCAACGACTTTCAGCGCCGCCTCATCGAGGGGCAGCCCAATGACTGGCACTGCCGCGCTGGGGCTCGCTACCTGTACGTCTGCGAGGACGGCCTGGTGCACTACTGCTCGCAGCAGCGAGGCACGCCGGGGACGCCGCTTTTGTCGTACAGCCGCGACGACATTCGGCGCGAGTTCCACAGCGAAAAGTCCTGCGCCCCCTACTGCACCATCGGCTGCGTGCACCGCGCATCGACGCTAGACCGCTTTCGCCCAAGTGAGCTTGTCGCCAGCCTGCGCCGCGGTCGCTAGTTCCTGCGTCGGCTGTCGCGGCTAGCGACGGGTCAGCACGCTGATCATGTAGGGACGCACGGGATCGTCGTAGACCTCGCGGCGAACCAGCGTGAAATCGCGGTGCATGCGGAAGGGCTTATGTAAGAAGCGGCCCTTGGGATACGAATCGACGAGCACCAGCGAGCCACCCGGCTCCATGATCTCGGCCAAGGTGTCGCAGATCGAGCGCAGGCTGTGCCACGAGCCCATGTGGCTGAGCGTCTCGGCGCAGAAGGCGGCGGTGAAGCGGGTGTCAAACGGCACCTCGCGCACGTCGCCAAGGTGCAGGCTGACGTTGTCGAGCGCGGCGCAGCGAGCCTGGGCCCGTTCGACGGCGCTTTCTGCGACATCTACGCCGACCACGCGGTGGACCTTCGGCGATTGAGCCAGGATCTCGGTGAACACCCCCTCGCTGCAGCCGACTTCCAAGACTGCCGAGTGAACACCGTCGGGCGTGGGGGCCGGGGGGAGGAGCGCCAGGGTGCGCTCGTACTTTTGCTGCTCGTAGGGGCTGTTGGCGTAGTTCCAGGGATCGCTGCGACGGTAACGCCAGGCCCAGTAGCGGCGTCCCAAGGGGCCCAGCACGGCGCCGTGCATGTAGAACTCGGCAATGCTGGCTGCCAAGCGCGAGCTATCGCGCACCGAGTGAATCATCGACGAGGCTAAGTTCGAAGCAAAGCTCATGGCCGGGCACAGTAAGGCGTCCCGGGGGACCTGTCTAGCACCGCCGATGGGCTACAGAGCCCCCGGCTCAGGCGGCGCCAAATCGGTGGGGCTCAGCGACTGTCCGTCGGGGGTCTGGCCGCGCCGCAGGGCCCGCAGCAGGCTGGTTCCGCCGAGGGCCAAGACGGCCAGCCCGCCGACCAGCGAGCCATAGACGTTGAACATGGCGCGCTCGAACAGGGCAATCGGGATGGCTTTTTCCAGTGGCACCCCTAGGAACACCATCGTCGCTGCCAGGCCACCTTCGACGATTCCGATGCCGGCAAAGCTCAGCAGGCCACCGAGAACGCTGAGGACGGATAGCGGCACAACATCGAGCGGCGACAGAAAGACCCCCATCGACGCCGCCAGCAGGTAAATGCGCCCCAGGTCCATGGCCCACAGCAGGAAGGAATAGGCGAGCATCCGGCCCACCGTCGAAGAGGGCAGCCGCAGCCGCGTCAGTGACGCAAACCAGGCGCGCAGGCGGGCGGCACGGCGGACCAAGAGCAGCGCGACCACAAGCCCTGCCAGGCCCAGCCCCAGCCACAGCAGCAACCGTCCGCGCCCCCCTCCGGCTAGGCGCTGCAGCGTCGGCAGCGATAGCAGGGCCAGCAGAACAATCGGCACCAGATCACCCAGCCGGTCATAGCCCAAAGAGGCGGTGGTCGGCAGGATCTCGGTCCGGCCGCGATAGCGAGCGATGGCCAAGCGAAAGACATCGCCGCCAATCCGCGTCGGTGTCAGGTTGGCGACAACAACGCTTCCGACATTGGCGGCTGTCGCATCCCACAAGCTGATGCGCTGCGACAGTCCAGCCAGGATGCTGCGCCAGCGCGCCCCCCAGACCAGCAGGCTCAGCGAATACAGCAAGATGGCGCCAAGCACATACCCAAGCTGCACCTGCTGTAGCTGCTCAATGACGCCTCGCAGCACCTGCATGATGCTGCTCATGGCGCGCCATCCTGGGGATCGATGGGCAGGTCGCTGATGCGTATTGGCATGCCATCGTGGCTCAGGCCGAAGAACGAAACCGGCCGCCCGGCGTCGCTGCTGCCATCGCGGGCATCGTAGATGCGACCAATCCCTTGGTAGGGCAGCACACCGTCGACACAGCGTTCGCTCGCCAGCGTCACCAGCCGTGCTAAGCCGGGCCGGCCGTCGCTGTCCAGGCTGGCTAGGCGAGCCGCGCGGGCGCTGAGGCAGGTCTTGCTCCCTCGCGGCGCAAGCTCCCAGACGACGTGTTCACCGGGGCCGCCGTCCTCGCCATCGGTCGAAAGGAAGTCCTCCTCGCTGCAGCGCCCGGCCTGGCACAGGCGCAGGCGCAGGCGTAGCCGCAGCGAGTCCGCTCCGCTGTGGTTGGGGATAAGCCAGCGGCACAGGCTCACGGACGTCGCTGCATCGCGAGGCTGGCTGCGCGCAGTCAGGCAGGCCGAAAGCGCGCTCTCGTGACCGCTGATCAGCGTCGTCTCCCAGCGCGAGGGTTGCCCCGGCGCGACCTGCAGCAGCCGCGCGACCTCGCCCATCGAGCCAGTGCCCGGCCCCAAGCGGCCTCCAAGCTGGACCGCGTCATCGATCTCGCCGATGGCCTGCCGCCGCTGCCCCGGATCTAGGCTGCGCAGCGGCTGAATACGCCCCTCGCTATCGGGGGCAATCCAGGGCGTATCGGTCTGCATCAGTTGCAAACCATTTGCAATTCCTACCAGCTGTCGAGCCGGCGCCGTCGATTCGCCATACATCACGATGCCGCCCTCGCGCACGAAGGCTTGGGTCAGCGGATCGTTCACGTCTTCGCTGTACCAGAACGCCGTCTGCGCCATCGCCTCGTCGAACTGCGCCTCAGGGATCTGCTGCTGGCCCTCGGCCGACAGCGTGTAGTAGCGCGTGTTGATGGCCAGCGGAAACGCGGCGAGCTCGACGGCCGGGCGCGATCGGCTGTAGTCCACCCAGGCGACATCGTTCTGCCCGCCGAACATGTGCCAGTAGCCCATCGTCGCCACCAGCACGCGCCCCGCCAGGTCGTTCACCGCCGGCCAGCCGGTCTGCCGCATGCATTCGCGCAGCGAGGTGATGCCATGCGGTAAGCAGGGGGCAAGAAACTCGCCCGGGGTGTAAAGCGCTGCGCCCAGCTCCTGCCGCAGCACTCCGTCGAGATCTTCGGGCGTGTGTTCGCTGTCCCACAGCGACGCAAACAGGTGCTTCAGCTCAAGCTGTATGAGCAGCGGCCGATGCTGCGGAAGGGCTCGTTGAAACAGCCGCACGATCCCCAGACATTCGCGCAGCGAGTCGCACTGCGAGTCCCCCGGCTGCAGGTGATAGACGCGAAACTCGTGCGCTATCTCCGACGGATGCACGTCGAGTTCGACGGTACGCGCGCCATCCGCGAGAAGCTGATCCAGCAGCCGCTCGCTGACCCCCGACACCCAAGGATCGCCCCCGCGCCGCTCCGCCCAGTACGAGTTGTGCGATGCCATCTGCCAGACTTGGCTGTAGCTGATCAGCTCTGTGCCAGCCCGCCGCGGCAGCTCAACGGGCGACGGGGTCTGGCCACAGCCGGCCAACCCGAGAAGCCCCAACCCGAAGAGCGCAAGCCGGCCGCTGCGACGATTCTGAGGCGCACTCTGTTCTTGCGATGCCATGACCGGTCTCCGTGTGGAGGCGGCATCATACGGTCCGCGCGGGACGGCAGGAAGGGGCGCGACGCGGAGAGCTATCGCCCCATCCGGTGATGTTCCGCCAGCAGGGCAGCGAGGCGCCCGGGGTCGGCGGTGAGGACGGCGCGCAGCCCAGCTTCGGCGATGTTGCGGGACAGGATGTCGCGGTCGCGGTCGCCGCAGAGGCGGGCGATGGCCTCGGGGCGGACAAGCTGGATGGTGGGATCGGGGCTGCGGCGCATGAAGCGCACGGCGACATCGGCGTTGTCGAGGCGCATGTCGAAGTCGGGATGAAACGCGACGACGAATACGGTGCCACCGTCTTCAGTGCGCTGCTTTTGGTAGCTGCGCTGCACACCGCGGACGAAACGATCGAAGTCCCAAGCGCTCATGCGCAGGCGCGGCAGGATCAACAGGCCAACCTCGAAGTCTTCACATGATCCGCGCGATAGTTCGAGGATGCGGGCGACGAGGGCGGCCTCTTGTGGCTCGCTGTGCAGCAGGACCTCACGGTGCAGGCGGCCGGTCTCGCGGCAGGTGCGAGCGTACGGACAGATGGCCAGTGCCTCAATGAACTCGCGCAGATAGCGGTCGTTGCGAGCCAGCGCAGCGGCCACCTCCGCCGCTTCGGCAGTGTCGGTCGCGTTGGCAGTCTGAGGGAGAGATGACAGGGTTTCTTGGGACATGGGAGGGAAGGAAGAAGGCGACTACTCTAGCCCTTCGTCGAAGGTGGCGGGGCGCCCGGCTTGGCTTTCTCGTGTTGCGCATCGCCCAGCTTGGGAAAAGCCGAGGGCGGCGGCGTCACAATCTGGCAGGTGACGCTCGGCTTGTTTTCAATCCACGCCCCGACCTTGGAGTAGGCACAGGGCTCGCGCATGCGCAGCATGATCTCGGAGAGCGGCATGAAGTCGACGTTGATCTTCTGGAGCGTCCAAGTGTAGTTCTCGCGCAGCGTCTTTTCGTCCTTGGCGAAGGGCTTGATGACGTAGCCCTTGATCGACTCGCCGTGGCAGCGAGCCTGCGTGCAGGTCATCTTGTCGAGCGTGGGCTGCACTTCCTTGACGAAGCGTTCGTACGACGGCGGCGGCGGCGGCTTGCAGGGCTGGATGGGCTTGCGATTCATCCACGACGTCATGGCGTCATCGATGCAGTCGCCCTGGCCACCGAGGCGTTGGCCTCCGCCATGCGGCAGTTTGTTTCGCGCGGTGAGAAGTAGAGTGCTCTTTTCAGGCTGGCTGAAGTCTTCGATGCGAGCGGTCAGCATCAAGTAATCGTGCCAGCCGTCGAGCTGCTCGTGGCCGGTGCCGCGCAGGGTCATGTCTTTTACGCCTGAGCCGTGGCAGTTGCTATCGAAGCAAGCGCGCTTATTCAGCATCGGGAACACCGACTTCACATAGGTGTCGTAGTCCGGCATGGTCGCCGGGGCAGTTGTCTCGTCGACGTTGCAGGTGAGCTCGGGAGCACCGACCATGTAGCCGTAGACGCGGCGGAAGGCGCAGCTGCGACGCTCCAGTTGCTTTTCGTGCTTGCCGTCGAGAGCCAGCATGGCCGCCAGCACCGAGTTCGACCACGGCGTATACGAAGAGACGGTCATCGAATCGAGCGTCCTAAACAGGGCCTCGGCAGCGGGCGGCAGCGGGGCGTTAGCGGCGGCGCTGTGGGCCTGCGCGACGCCCGCAAGATCCAGGTGGACCTGAGCGGCCCCGGGCTGACTGTGGCAAGTATCGCAGCCCAGGGTATGCAGTGCCGGCACGACCTCCCGCGCAAAGCGAGCGATGTCGCGCGGTGGCTCATCACTGCACTGGATGTCCGGCTGGTTGGCGATCCACGCCAAGATGCGACGGTAATCACACGATCCGGGGGCAATGTTCTGGCCACCGTTGTGCTGCACCGCACCGGTCGCCTTGAGCAAGAGCTCGCTCTTCTCGGGCTCCTTGGTATCGATGCG
>DAORCZ010000543.1:0-1242 GCA_035345735.1 Pseudomonadota bacterium
GCCACAGCGGCGCCCGCAGGAGATCGCCGAGCAGCCCCCAGAGCAGCGCCGGCTCGCCAGCGATTGGCGGTCCGGGACTTGTCCCCCCGGCTGCTCGACGCGGCGAGTCCTCGCCACGACCCGCTGGGGCGCGCTGCGAACCCAGGGAACGAGCCGTCTTCGCCATCGCCGCCGATGTTCATCGGCCTTGTGGGCGGAGGCAACTTTTCGCAGCGCTAGCGCAAAGGCAGCGTGATGACGAATTCCATGTACTCGCCCTCGACGCTTTCGGCGCGGATCTCGCCTTGATGGCCTTGGACGATGATGTCGTGGCTGATGGAGAGGCCTAGGCCGACGCCTTCGCCGGCAGGCTTGGTGGTGAAGAACGGCGTGAACAGGCGGCTGAGGTTGGCTTTGGCCAGGCCGGTGCCGTTGTCGCGGACGCGGATCTCAACGCTCTTGTCGCGCCGCTTGGTGCTGACGCTGACCATGGGCGAGTAGCTGCCGCCGCTGTCTTTTTTGCGTCGCTGCGTCGCGTAGAACGCGTTGTCGAAGAGGTTGATAAAGACGCGGCTGAGATCGCCAGAGCTGGCAGCGATCGAGCCGACGCTTTCATCGAAGTCGGTGCGCAGCTCGATGTTCCAGCCCGGCTGCCGGGCGCGCATGCCGTGGTAGGCGAGGTTTAGGCTCTCGTTGAGCAGGCGGTTGATGTCGGTCGGTCCGTGCGTGCTGCTGCGCTCGCGCGAGTGCAGCAGCATGCTGTGGATGATGCGGTCGGCGCGCTGACCGTGGTGGTTGATGCGCTGCAGATTTTCCTTCAGATCTTGCAACGCGGCTTCGATGTTTTCGTGCGCCTCGTTGGCCGTGCTGCCCGGCGGTGGTAGCAAGCCACCCAGCTCGCCTTCAATTTCTTCGGCGAGCTGCACCGTGAGCTGCGCGAAGTTGTTGATGAAGTTCAGCGGGTTCTTGAGCTCATGTGCGATGCCGGCGGTCAGTGCGCCCAGGGAGGCCAGCTTTTCGCGCTGCACAAGCTGCTGCTGCGTCTCGCGCAGGGCGCGCAGCGCGTCGGAGAGCTCGACGTTTTTGGCCGATAGCTCCTGCGTGCGGGCTCGGACGCGATCTTCCAGCTCGGCATAGAGCTGCGCGTTCTCGATCGAGATCGCGATCTGCGCGGACAGCAGGCGCAGCATCTCTAGGCGTCGCGGCGTGAAGGCGCCGGTGGCCAGCGTGTTTTCGAGGTACAGGATGGCCAGGATGCGCCCC
>DAORCZ010000543.1:1342-5936 GCA_035345735.1 Pseudomonadota bacterium
GAAGGCGCCGGTGGCCAGCGTGTTTTCGAGGTACAGGATGGCCAGGATGCGCCCCTGCTTCATAAGGGGCATGCACAACACCGACTGCGGCCGGTGGGCTCGTACATAGGCGTCGCGGACGAACGGGCCCTCTTCGGCCACGTTGTTCAGCACCAGATCCTGCCGGCGATGGGCGGCAAAGTTGATGATCGCGGCGGGCACATCCCCTGGCTCGTGGGCGGAACGTTCGCTGCTGGCGTCGCGCGCGGTGTCGGGGCGCGCGGTCTCATTTTTCCCAGCGGCCCCGGCGCGCAAAGATAGGCTCGCGCTGGCGGCTGGACTCCAGCTCCCGCCCTGTTCAAGCAGTAGGCAGCCGCGATCGGCCCCGGCGTTTTCGATGAGGATATTGACCAGCTTTTCAAGGAGCGTGCTGAGGATGATGTCCCCAGCGATCGCCTGCGAGGCCTTGAGTACCGTCCGCAGATCCATCGCCTCATCCAGGTGATCCGACGAGGTGGTACTGGTGTGGGTCTGCGTGGTGCTGATCAGCGTGCGGCCACTGCCCGTGGTGGGGCTGCTCCTGGCCGGCCCGGCGCTGGGTGTGCTGAGTCGCTCCTCGACGCGCTCGAACTTAAAGCGCACTCCCCAGGCCTTGTAGTTGAGATAGGCGCGCTGCAAATACGCGCGCGCGTAGTCCTCTTTGCCATGGTGGTTGAAGAAGCGCGCCATGCACTCGCAGGCCAGCGCTTCCATGTGGTTGAACTCTTGCTGGGCAGCGCTGGCGATGGCGGCCTCAAAGAGCTGCATGGCGCGCCACAGGTCGCCGGTCAGCTCGGCCCGCAGCGCTTCCAAAAGCTGCTGCTTGTGCAGGAAGTTGTCGGGGCAGGTCCCGGCCCAGGCCGCGAAGCGCTGACAGCCACGCGACAGCAGCGACAATAGCTCGCTGCGCCGCGGCTCGGTCTCGTGGCGCCATAGCGCTGCCGCGCACAGGCTGAGATAGAACTGGTGCTCGATCACCGAGACCGAGCCGGCGATAAACGACAGGCGCGGCGTGATCTCCTGCAGGCAGGTGAACGCGGCCTCGTACTGCTCGTAGAGGTACAGGCACTGCGCCTTGGCGATCTTGTAGACGCAGATCGCGATGTGGCTGCCGTGTGCCGCAAACTCAGCGAGGAGCTCCGGCTCCGCCGGCACGATCTCGCGTAGCTCGGGCTTGCTGGGGACGAAGCTCGCGGCATCGGGCGTCTCGCCGGCCAGGTTCAAAAGCGGCAGATAGCAGGCGAGCACGCGGTCGGTGGCGATCTTGTTCTTGGTCTTGCGCTCAAACTGCAAGATGCGCTTGGCTTCATCCAGAAGCTCGGGCACCGGCCGGCCGTGATAGAAGGGCACGAGCAAGCGGAAGGCCAGGATGTTGCCGGCAAACAGCAGCTCGCCGCCCTGCATGCCGGCACGATAGCCCTCTTCGTAGACCGACTCCAAGAAGTGCAGGTGGCGGTTCCACGGCAGGATGTACGTGCCGAGGATGAAGTGGACACGGCAGCGTAGATCGAGCCGATCCCACTTGAGGGAGAGCTCGCGCGCCATCATGCCGAGCGCGTAGGCCTGGCGTACGTGCTCGGCGCTGCCGCCGCCGCCGCCGATCGAAGACAGCGGCACACCGAAGCTGGCGTAGGCAAAGGCCGACTCGGCACTGTGGCCAAATTCGAGGCTGATGCGGACTTTCTTGGCCACCAGCAGGTTGTAAAGCGGTCGGCTGGTGTACATGCCGGCCGCGTTCATGCTGACCAGCACGCGCATCGCCCACAGCTTCTCGGGCGACTGCAGCATCGGGCGATCGAGCAGCTTGCTGATGTCTTGCTGCGCGAGCTCGTTCTGGATGATTGCAGCCTCGGCATCGAAGGCGGCGCTGACTTCGCGCTCATTGGCGGGATCGGGCAGGCCGATGCCCAGCAGACCCAGCGCCTTCCGGCCGGCAGCGATGGCCTGCTCGTAGCGTCCGGTCAGCGTGTACTGCGCGATGAGCAGGCTGTACAGCTCGACTTGGCGCTGGGCCAAGGCGCGGTGGCTGTCGGGGCCACGGCCTGCCTGCAAGGACAGCTGCTCTAGCAGGTGATGCAGCAGCTTCTCAGAGCGCTCGTGCTCGCCGGTGAGGTTGGAGGCTTGGGCCAGCTCTTTGGTCAGCGCAAAGCGCAGCTCTTCCAGCTCTGCGCCGGCCAGCGTCCCAGACAGCAGCGAAAGACCATCGCTGGCGTACTGCTGCGCCGCTTGATAGGCGGTGGCTTCGCGGGCGCGCGACGCGGCTTCCAGGTTCAGCCGAGCCACTCTGATGCGCTCTTCGCTGTCCTCAATCAGCAGGCCGCCGCGATTGAGGTGCGCGACGATCTCGAAAATCTGCTCGCTGTGCGGCTGCTCGCCGACGGCGCGTAGCAGCAAACGACCAATCTGGAGGTGAACGGCGCGTCGCTCTGCCTCGCTGATTAGCGCGTACGCAGCCTGCTGCACCCGATCGTGCGCAAAGCGGTAGTGGACCACGGCCAGCTGCTGCGTACCCGATTCCTCGGGCCCTGCCTCCGAAACCAACTCGGCGGCTGAGGTGGCGAGGATGAAGCCCTCCAGCAAGCCAGAGCGCAGCGTCACCGCGGTCTCTAGCACTGGTCGCTCGTGCACGACCGACAGCGTCATCAGATCGAAACGGTTCCCGATGCACGCTGCCAGGCGCAGCGCCGACTGCGTCTTCTCTGGCAGGCGGCGGAGCTTCCCCAGCAAGAGCTCGACCACATTGTCGGTGATGGCCTTGGCATGGATGGCGTCCATGTTCCAGGTCCACTTGCGCTCAGGCGACAGCGACAGCAGGTGCTCCTGCTCCAAGGTCTTGAGGAACTCACCGACGAAAAATGGGTTGCCCCCCGTCTTCTGGAACAGCAAGTCAGTGAGTGGCGCGACGTCCGCAGCATCGCGGTGCAGCGTGTCGCACAGCATCTGGGTCAGGTGGCTGGGCTGCAGGGGCGATAGTGCGACCTCGGTGATATGCACGCCTTCTTTGCGCATTCGCTGCATCGAACGCGACAGGGGATGGGTGGCATCGACTTCGTTGTCGCGATAAGCGCCGATCAGGAACAGGTAGCGAAGGTCCGACGTCAGCAGCACTTCGCGCAGGCGCAGCGAGGCGGGGTTGGCCCACTGCAGATCGTCCAGGAACATCACCAGCGGGTGCTCGGGGCGGCAGAAGGCACCGATGAAGTTTTGGATCGTCAGCTGGAAACGATTCTCAGACTCGCTGGGCTCTAGCGTCGCCACTTCGGGCTGGGCCCCGATGAGCAGCTCTAGTTCCGGCACCAGATCGGTAAGCAGCTTGCCGTTGGGCGCGATGGCCTTGGCAATGGTGTCGCGCCAGCGTGCCACCGACTCGCTATCCTCGGTCTGAATCTGCTCGACGAGGTCGGTCAGGATCTGCGTGATGGCGCGGTACGGGACGTTGCCCTGGAACTGATCGAACTTGCCCGCGGCGAAGTAGCCGCGGTGCTGTGTGACGGGCTTGTAGACCTCGTAGATCAGCGCTGTCTTGCCAATGCCCGAGTATCCCGAGACGAGCAAGAGCTCAGGTGGTCCACCCTGCACCGTGCGCTCAAACGCGCTGAGCAGCTTATCGACCTCGCTCTGGCGTCCATACAGCTTCTTGGGAATCTGAAATCGATCGGCGATGTCGTGGCGGCCGACCACGAAGTCATCGAGCGGAGCGCCGCTCTGGATGGCCTGCAGACAGTGACGGAGGTCGGCCTCGATGCCGCTCGCGTGCTGGTAGCGGTCCTCGGCATTTTTGGCCATCAGCTTCAGCACGATGGCGGACAGGGCCGGCGGCAGGTTCGGGTTGACCTCGTGCGGCGGCTGCGGTGGGCGCGCGATGTGCGAGTGAACGACCTCAAGCGGGTCGTTGCTGCGAAACGGCAGGCGGCCGGTCAGAAGCTCGTAGAGCGTGACACCCAGCGAATAAAAGTCGCAGCGATAGTCGATGCTGCGGTTCATGCGTCCCGATTGCTCGGGCGCCATATAGGGCAGCGTGCCTTCGATCAACTGCACGGTCCGCGTCTGCGGCTGGACATCGGTGTATGCGCGCGACAGGCCGAGGTCGATGAGCTTCACCTCGTTGGTGCGCGGGTTGTAGACGATGTTCTGCAGGTTGAGATCGCGGTGGATGATCTGGCGCTGTTGCAGACCAGCGAGCGCGCGCGCCACCTCGATGCCGATGTGCAGCGACTGCGTGACCGGCAGCACTGGGCCGGCGCCTTCCCGCTTGCTCTCGGCCTTCATCTCGATGATGCGACTTATCGACTCGCCGCCGAAGTCTTCCTGCTCGATGATCCAGCGATCCCGTTCCTGCTGTAGGCCGTAGGTCTCGACCACCAGCGACAGGCGGGCCTCGGGATTCGGCCCCGGGTTTAGCGAACGAGCCAGCTCGTATTCTTTTTTGAACCGGGCTCGTCGCTCGACCGTGACGACGCTGGTCTTGAGGCACTTCAAGATGACGGGGCGGCTGTCACTCCGACGAATCGCCCGCAGCACCGAGGAGTTGATGCTGTCGTACAGCTGTTCGGTGACGTGATATTTGCTAAGCGGC
>DAORCZ010000544.1:0-5930 GCA_035345735.1 Pseudomonadota bacterium
GGTTCCTATCGCAACGACGAGCGGCGTGAGCTGCCGCAGCAGCTGCCCAGCGCTCAGGTGATCGCCCTGCCACGGCTCTCGGCCGTCGAGGTGGCTGAGCTTGGCGAGTCGATGCTCGGCGAGGCGGCGCTGCGTCCCGAGCTCTTGTCCTTCCTGCAACAGCAGACCGAGGGCAATGCCTTCTTCGTCGTGGAGACGGTGCGCGCCCTGGCTGAAGAAGCGGGGGGGCTAGATGCAGTCGCTGGGCGCACGCTGCCGCAGCACATCCTGCCGGGCGGAATCCGCGCGGTGGTGCGACGTCGCTTGAGCCAGGTGCCCCCTTCGGCGCGGCCGCTCCTGCAGCTTTCGGCGGTGGCCGGGCACGAGCTGGATCTGGCGCTGCTCGCCGATCTTGAACCGCAGCTCTCGCCGTGGCTGCAGACCTGCGCCGATGCCGTCGTCTTGGAGGTCAGCGCCGATGAGTGGCGCTTCGTCCACGCCAAGCTGCGCGAGGGCCTGATCGCAGAGCTCGATGACGCGGCCCGCACGGCCTGCCATGCCCGCATTGCTACCAGCCTGCGCCGGGTCTATGCCGACTCCGACGAGCAGGCAGCCCGCATCGGCTTCCACTGCGATCGCGGCGGTCTGCCACGCGAAGCCGCGCAGTTCCTGGCCCGTGCCGGTCAGCTCGCGCTGCGTCGCGGCGTCTTGAATCAAGCGGCAGAGCAGCTAGGGCGGGCGGCGGTGCTCGAAGAACAGCTCGCGCTCCCGGCTGTGCAGCGCGCCGGGACGCTGCGTCGCTTGGCGCGAGCCGAACACGGGCTGGGGCGAAACGATGCCTGTTTGCAGACGGTGCATCGGGCCATGGCGCTGGTGGGAAACCCGATTCCGCGGACTCGCAGCGGTCGCCTGTCGGCCATCCTCGCCGAGACCTGGACCGAGGTGCGCCATCGTCTGTACGGCGTCCGCCGGCTGCCCACGACGGAGGGGCGGGCGCTCAAGCAAGAGCAGCTCAACATCCTGACCAACACCGGGGACTCGCTCTACGTCGCGCGCGGCAGCCTGGATGTCGCGCTGTACGTCGCGCTCTGCGGCCTGCACGCGGCCGAGGAGCTGGGCGATGTCCGCTACCAGATCAGCTATCTGTCGGCCCTGGGCTACACCGCGTCGCTGTTCGCGGCGCGCCCGCTGCAGAGCTACTTCCTGGATCGCGCGGATGTGCTGGCTCGCCGAGCGGACGTCGTGCGCTCGCCGGTGGTGGCCCACCTGGCCTTTTCTGGCCTGGTGGCGCTGTCGCAGGGCCGCTGGCTCGACGCCGAGCAAGGCTTTCTGTGCCTGGAGGCCAAGGGGCGCGAGACTGGCGATCGCATCCGCGAGGGGCTGGCCTGCAACATGCTGTGCGCGCTGTACTGCGAGCTTCAGGCCTGGGAGCGGATGCAGGCCGCAGCAGAGCGTTGCGAACAGCTGGGGCGCGAGCTGGGCAATGCGCAGTTTCTGGGCTCAGCCCGTGGCTGGCGGGCCTGGCTGCAGCTTCAGATGAGCCACAGCGAGCTCGCGTATCGCGAGATGGGCGAGGCGGTCGCCGTGCTGTCCGGCGAAGCCACCGCGAGTCGCGCTCACCGCATGACGCTGTGGGCTGCCTATGCGCTGATCGCGCTGCAGCACGGCGATCCTGCGACGGCTGAGCGCGAGCTTGAGCGGGCCCTGTCGGCCATGGCGCGTGGCATCGCCCCGGCTGCTGCCTTCCGTATCGGCTACACCGCGGCGCTTTCGACCAGCATTGGTCTGTGGCGGCGGGAGCGCGGCACGGCGCTCGAATCGCGCTCGCGGGAGCGCGTACGGCAGGCCCTGCAGCACCTGTTTCGCTACGCCGTCTCGTTCCCGATCGCTCGGCCCTGGGCGCTGTGGGGTGCATCGCAGGTGCTCCGTCAGCTGGATGCGCAGCTAGGCGGCCGCTTCGGGGTCGGCCGACTGGCCAGCCATCTGCAGTCGGCGGCGCAAGCCGGCCGCCGTCGCCTGGGTCTCCCGGAGATCGCGGGGCTGGCCTAGGCTACTAGCCTCGCGGGACGTCCATGTCCAGCACCGGGCCCCCTGGGCAGCAGACGAAGCAAGGCGGCGGGACAGTGGTGCCGGTTGTGGGAGGCGGGCAGGCCAAACCGTTGGGTGTCATCGGGCAGCTCGTAAACCCAGCCGCACAGCGGTTGTTTTTTCCTGGGCAGAGGTAGAGGTTGTCGCCCGCCTGGATGCCACCCGTGGCACAGCCCGCCGCCCCCTGATCGACGCACAAACGGTCAACGTTGCAGAAGAGGCCCGTTGGGCAGCTTGTGCCCTCGCACATGTAGATGGCCTGCGTGTAGCTGGGGCTGAAGCAGCTCGCCATGGCGGCGGCCCATAGAGCCATCCCACCGAGGCCCAGCCAGCCCAGTGCCTTGCCATAAATGCGGTGCATCAGAAGCCTCCCAAGCGGACTGCCAAGTTACCGCTGGGCGCAGTTGACGGGCGGAGCTTGGCCCAGTGACGTCCGCTGCTCGCGACCGAGGACCTTCCCGGCCGAAGCAGGAACCAGGTGCCCAGCGAGGCGCCCGCCCCGCCCAGCGTGATCAGGCCAAGGATGTCGACGGCCTGGCCGGCTCGCTCTAGCTGGATGCCGCGTCGCTCGATGCTCTGCTCCAGCGTGCTGAAGGGACGGAAGTTATTCGAAGGCGCGCTGAGATCGGAAGCCGCGCTGATCGCTCCGGCACCGAGGCCAATGCCGATCGCCAGCATGCCCGCGCCGATGCCAAACAGCACAAGGGTCAGCTTGGGCGGCCAGTTATCCGGCTCAACAATCAGCGGGGCCGGAGGCGGCTCTGGCTGGTTGGCCATGCTCAGGGCGGTCAGCGACTCGATCTCGTAGCGCCGCAGGGTCTGCTCGGTCTCGGGGTCAATCTGCGTCACCGACTTGCGGTACTTGGTGAAACGATCGAGGGCCTCTTGATAGCGCTCCAGCCGGTGCAAGCTGCGGCCGATGTTGAGAAGCAGGAGCGGCGCTGGCTCGATGTCGTAGGCGGCCTGGAATTCGTTGAGAGCCAGCGAGTAGAGCTTCTTTTCCGAGAAGGCGACGCCCTTTTCAGAGTGGCTGCGGCACGCCGGGTTGGCCTGGCAGCGATCGCCGGCCGGGCCGGTTGCCTGCGCGGGGCCCTCACCGAGTGACACAAGGGTCAGCAGCAGACCCAGCCCGACGCACTGAAACCGCCCGGCCTGTCGCGCGGCTCGCCGTCCCGTCCGACCTGCCGAGCCCCTTGCGGTCTGACCCGGCGGCGGCGGCCCGGCTTGCGGTGGGACCCTAGGTACGGGGGGTGTGAGCGAAGACACCAAAGACTCAGTCCCAGCATATCGAAAAGCCGGGAGGAGTTGTGGCGCATTTGCGCCTCCCTGCGCCGCGCCGTGCAACGCCCGCTTGCGCCGCACGAAGCTGCGGTACGATCGGGGACGTCGATGAGCGAGCCCACTCGACCAGACCCCCCGGCGATGGATGAGCTGATGCTGGCCCGGACCATCCAGTCTCCGGCCGGCTCCAGCTCCCCCCGTGAAGCCAGCCTGCTCGACACCCTGGCCGCCTCGTCGCAGCCCGCAGCGGGGGTGGGGGGGGACGAGAGCAAGGTCACGCTCTCGGCGCTGCGCCGCCTTGGGCGCTTCGTCGTGCTGCGTCCGCTGGGCGAAGGGGGCATGGGGCGGGTCTACGCCGCCTATGACGAAGAGCTGGATCGCAAGGTTGCCCTCAAGGTGCTGCACCGCAACCAAGTCGGCGATGGTGAGCAGCGCAGCCGCATCCTCCGCGAAGCCCAGGCCATGGCCCGCGTCTCGCATCCCAACGTCGTCCACGTCTACGGCGTCAGCGAGGCCGAGGGTGAGCTCTTCATCGCCATGGAATTCATCGACGGTCAGACCCTGGCCGCTTACCAGCGCCAGCGCCCCGGCACCGCCGACCTCCTCGCCATCTACCGCGCCGCTGGCCACGGCCTGCTCGCCGCGCACCAGGCAGGCCTGGTGCATCGTGATTTCAAGCCGGACAACGTGCTCATCGGCCGAGACGGGCGACCGCGGGTCGCGGACTTTGGGCTGGCGCGGGCCGAGCTCTTGGGGGGCGTGCCGGGTGGGGCGGCCGTGGGGCAGGGGGCGACGACGGGGGCACCAACCGCTGCGTCTTCCGCGTCTTCGGTGGCTTCAGCCACTTCGACGGGGGGACCGTCTGGTGGTGGTGCGGCGGAGGTGCCGGTCAGCAGCCTGCTTTCGTCTCCGCTTTCGATGGTCGGTCAGCTGGTGGGGACGCCGGCCTATATGGCGCCAGAGCAGTACGCGGGCGGCGCGGCGGATGGACGCAGCGACCAGTTCAGCTTCTGCGTGGCGCTGTATGAGGCGCTCTACGGGCAGTTGCCTTTTTCCGGCGACTCCCTGGCTCAACTGGCGGCCAACGTCGTTGCTGGGCGCGTGCGGATCCCAGCCCAGGGCGGATTGTCCGGTGCCGACGGCAGCGAGATCCCAGCATCGATTTTTGCGGCACTGCAGCGTGGGCTCGCAGTGGATCCAGCCAAGCGATTTCCCTCGATGGCCGAGCTCTTGCGTGAGCTCGACTTCGATCCTCACCACAGTCCACAGGCCGCCCCTCGGCTCAGGCGCGGATTTTCAAAAGTCGTGCTCATGGGGGTCATCGCTATGATGATATTCACCCGAGCACTGCGGCACTCTGGGAACTTGACGTTGCAGAGTACAGCAATCGCAGGTACGGGTCTTTTTATGGCGATGATCGGTGCCGCCATTCTTTTGCGGCGGCAGCTGGCGAGTAACTCGTTTCATCGGGGGATCATTGCCACCTATGTCTGCGCCCTCGGCTGCGCCGTCACCATGCGCTGGGCCGGGGTGCGAATCGGTCTCACGCTGCAGCAAGAGGTGCCCTTCGACCTCCTCTCGATTAGCTTTGTAATTAGCTTAAGCGTGTATCAGTTCTTTCGCCCGGGATGGATTATTGCTGCAATTGGTGCCGCAGGGGGAATTGCAACATTGATTTGGCAGGAGCATGCGGTGCAGATTGCGCTAATGTTCTATCCTATTGTTGTATCGCTTACCCTGCTGATCTGGTCACGGCTGGCCCGCGGGTAGCGTGTCGCCTCTGGCTGGGCTTGCTTGACGGCCTGCGATGGGCGCGCTACGCAGCCGAGGCCGCGGGACGGTCAGCGCTGGGGACTGGGCCTCTTTACGACGGAGGGCAGCTTTCCACTGAGCCGGATCGGACGCTCGTCCGCCCGCGCCGACCTCAGACGAAAAGGGAGAGAGCACAGCATGGGTAGCCAAGGAGCGGGCCAGAAAGCTGCAGGCAAAAAAGTAACGGGTAAGAAGGGCGCGAGTGAGACGAGCGTGAGCGGGGACGCGCTGTCGGCGGCGGATGCGGGGGCGCTCTTGCAAGGGCTCAAGGTGCGCTTCGAGCAAAATCCGGCGCGGCATCGCGGGCTGGCCTGGAGCACGGTGCAGGCCCGGCTGGAGGCGCATCCCGACAAGCTGACGGCGCTGCAGGGGATGGAGCAGACCGGTGGTGAGCCCGACGTCATCGACCACGATCCGCGAACCGGAGAGCTGACGTTTTGCGACTGCTCAGCGGAGAGCCCGGAGGGGCGGCGCAGCCTCTGTTTCGACCGCGAGGCGCTGGACTCGCGCAAGGAGCACAAGCCGGCGGGCACTGCGATTGACCTGGCGGCGACCCTCGGGATCGAGCTTCTGACCGAGGAGCAGTATCGCAAGCTGCAGCAGCTGGGCGAGTTCGACGCCAAGACATCGAGCTGGATTCAGACGCCGGCCGATGTGCGCGGGCTGGGCGGGGCGCTGTTCTGCGACCGTCGGTATGACAAGGTGTTCGTCTATCACAACGGCGCCTCGTCGTACTACGCGGCTCGCGGGTTCCGCGGTGTGCTGCGGGT
>DAORCZ010000545.1:0-5925 GCA_035345735.1 Pseudomonadota bacterium
TCCGCCGGTGACCAGCAGTGACGTGGCCAGCGTCGAGGTCTGATAGAGGCGGTTGCACTGATTGGCCGGCGGCTCGACGGCATCGACGCAGCGGCCATTGACGCTCTGCGCCCCGGCGCCAAAGCCCAAGAGCAGCCCACCTCCGACCAGCGCCGTCGCCCCAGTCACGATCCGCCACAGCGGACGGGGGGCGCGATCAATCCTTGGCGCGGCGGGCGGCGGGGTCGCCGCGGCGAGCACCGGCGGAGCGACCACGGGAGGCGGCGGCAGCGGCTCCAGGTGCAGTCGCACCGTCTCTTGGCTGCCCTCGGCGACAAAGTGACGCAGGGTCTGGGGACGGTAGCCGCTCAGGCTGGCGACGATCGCCACCTCGCCCGACCACAGCGTGCGCTCGCGCTCGCCGCGGGCCAGAGGCGCCCCGTTGAGCTGTAGCTCGGCCTCGACGGGCTCGCACTCGATGCGCAGGTTGCCCCGTGGACGGCCCAGGCCCCGACTGCTGACCTGGGCGACCAGATCGCGCAGACGCCCGGCTAGCTCGGCCGCGCTGCAGGTACTGCAGGTGTCCTCGGCCACGGCGGCCTGATCCGCCACCTTCGCATCGAACAGCACGGCGCGCAGCACCACGGCTGGCCCTGCCCCTGTCGTACCCGAGGCTGGAGGCGGCGGGCTAGTGGTCGCACCAGCCGGGGGCGTGCCGGGGCTAGCCTGGGTCAGCAGCAGATATTCGACGTCTTGGCTCACCGCCAGCTCGCGCAGGCAGGCGGCCCGCTCGCCACAGTCGGAAAGCCGCGGCTGCAGGGCGCTGTCCCGCGGAGTTAGATATAACTGCGTACCTCGCAGCCCTTGCTCCGTGGATGCGCGTACCTGGTCCTCAGTCAACGGGATGGACGGCTCGCTCAACCGAACCCCGAGCAGCGCATGCGGCGGTTGCGACAGCAGCACCGCTCCGGCCTCGCGGCTCTCACGCACGTCGAGGCGTCGGCCAGCCCGCACCTGAATCTGCGCCTGCAGCAGCCCCCCCGTCCCGGCCAAGACCACCTGATGCCCGCCCGCCGGGAGCAGAATGGGCAGCGGCAGCGGCAGCTTGGCCAACGGCTGATCGTCGATGCGCACCTCGGTCCCGGGCTGACCCGAGACCGCCACCTCGCCCACCGCCGGCAGCCCGGCCGCGCGAATCGCCTGCAGTCCCGCAGCCTGGGCCGGGCTTAGCTGCGCCTCGTCCCCGCCCTGTGCCAGCCAGCGCCGCAGACGGTCATGGGCCTCTACCGGCCGGCCGGCCTGCAGCGCCGCCGTCGCCGCCTCTAGCTCGGGGATGGCTGGGTGGGTCGTCGCGGGCTTGCGCGTGGCCGCCGGCAGCGGTGAAGGCCGTCGCGGCTTGGCAACGGCATCGCCCGTCGGCATGACCGACATCCCGACCCCAAGCAGGACACCAAGCCATCTCCGGCTCCGGCTCCCGCTGGCGCCCGCCCCCTCCCCTTCCGTTCCCTGCGTCATTTGCACGATCCGACGCGCACCGTCTCGTGCGCCTTGATCTGGACAGTTTGGCTGCCACCGCCGACCACCACCGAGTGCGTCCCCGGCATCATCCACAGCGAGACCTCTTGGCAGGCGCCGCCGCTCTGCTTGGGCATGATCAAGATGCCCAGCTTGGGCACCAGCCGCAGCACCGCGTCCTGCACCGCGCTCTTCTCGCGCGCTTTGCCGTTTACCGTCGGGGCTTGCTTCACGGCGCGCTCGTACTCGCCCATCGCTTCGGCCAGGTGGCCCTGCGTCTCGTGCAGGCGGGCTAGCTGATACGACACATCGAACAGCAGCCCGTCACAGTCGGCCCGGTGCTCGCGGCCCTTGGCGCACAGCTTACGGGCTCGCTCAAGCAGGCTGCGGGCGCGATCGAAGTCCTTGGCTTCCAGCGACTGCGCAGCGCTGCGGGCCAGGTCTTGCGCCTGCACAGCGGCCGCCCGGGGGACCGCGGCCGGCTCGGCAGGTTTGCTGCCCGTCTCGGGAGCAGCGACGGGGGGGACCGCAGGCTCGGCCGGTGCTTCAGCCGGCGGCGGGGACGCGGGCTCTACCGCAGGCTCCACGGCCGGTTCTTTCGCGGGCGCGGCGGGCGCAACCGCCGGCTCACCCGCCGGCGCAGAAGCGGCCTCGGGACCAGGGCTCGACGGAGTCTCGGGCGCCCCCTCCAGCCGGGCCAGCAGCACCTCGGCGCGGGCCCGCACGGTGGCATCGCGGTCTTCTGAAAGGCTGCGCAGCAGCGACAGCAGCGCGGTGCGCTGGGCCGGGGCGGGATGCTCGACATCGGCCAGGACCTCGACGATCGCCCGGCGAATTTCCGGCTCGCGATCACGCGCCACCCGCCGCAGGAGCGGCAGCGCCAGATCGAGCGGGGCCTGCCCCAGCGCCGCGATGGCTTGCACCCGCTGCTCCAGCGTCCCCGACAGCGCCAACAGATCCGAGTCAGCAGCCTGGGTCGCCCGCTCACCCAGCCGACGCAAAAGAGCATAGGCCGAACTGGCCAGCACGCCCCCTCGCTTGAGCGCGTCGTTGAGCACCGGAATCGCCCGGCGATCGCCGCGCTCGGCCAGGCGACGCGCTGCCATCATCCGCACGGCAAAGACCTCGTCACCCAGCGCGGCGTAGAGGACCTCGCTCTCGCCATCGACATGCTCGACGAGCAGCCGACGGACCTCGGGATTTTCGGCCAGCTGAAAGCTCAATACCCGCTCGCGCTGGCCGCGATCGCCCAAGCGCAACAGCGCCAGCGAAGCCAAGAGCTGCTCCTGTGGCGAGCCGCGCTCCAGCAGCGCCTGCAGCCAGGTCTGCGCCTCGCTAAGCAGGCCCGGCAGGCCCATCCGACTGAGCGTCTGCCCCAGCTTGCCCAGCGCCTGCACGGCTTCGCTACGAACGCTGCTGTCGCTATCAGACAGGCCTTCGTGCACGGCCAGCCAGGCGCCGCGGTCGGCTCGGCGTCCCAGGGCCCGCAGGGCACTGCGACGGACCCGCGGCTCGGCATCGTGAACCAGCTTGGCCAGCAGCGTCGTCGCCTTGTCCGACCCACTGTCGCCCAGGACCGCGGCCGCCGACTGGCGCACCACCCAGTCGCTGTCATCGAGCGCCAGGCGCGCCCAGGCCAGGCTCTGATCCGACAGCGTGCTGGGCTGCCGACCGGCGATGTGCAGGATGGCCAGCGCAGCGGCCCGGACCACGGCCAGCGTCGACTCGGTCAGATTGCTGTTTGCCGACGCATCCGCGCCCAAGATCGGCAGCAGCAAGCGCACATCCAGGGCCTGCCCGGCCCCCGCCAGCCCCTCGCAGGCCAGCTCACGCGCGGCGGCGGTGGCGTGCGGATCGGCGATCACGCTGCGAAACAGGGCCAGCCCCACCGGGTCTTCGGGGGTCGAAAGGAAGCGCGCCGCGGGCAGCTGCTCGGGCCCGGCCTGGGACGCCAGAGCGTGCAGAAATTCGCGGCCTTTTTCGTCGCCCAGCTGCGCTAGCTTGGCGGCGGCCAGGAGCTTGTGTTCGCGCCGTCCGGGGACCAGCAGGCGCTCGCGCAGCTGAGTGCGCGCCGACAGATCGCCGGCCTGGGCCAGTCGCGCCAGGATGCGGATCAGCTGCTCCTCGGGCACATCCGGCTCGGCGGCGGTGGCCGACAGCAGCTCTTGCGCCGCCCGATCGCCCTGCTCGGCCAACAGATAGGCGGCTCGCGTCCGACTTTTGGGGTTTTCCCCGGCGAGGACCTGCTGCAGATAGCGCGCGCCTTCGCTCTGGCCCAGGCGATCCAGCGCTCCGGCGACGGCGATCTTGACCGCGTCATCGCCCGCCGTCCCAAACAGGCGGCGCAGGGCCGGCACCGCTTGCCGATCGGCGAGCAACCCCAGCGCCCCCGCCGCCTGCGCCTGCAGCTCGATATCCGAGGTCTGCAGCGTCGCTTCCAAAAGCGGCCGGATCTGCGGATCGTGCGTCGGCCCCAGCGCCGCCAGCAGCGCACCGCGACTGGCCGGGCTGCCCTGCGCCAGCTGGGCCCCGATGACGTCCAGGGCGCGCTTGCGGGCGTTCGCCAGCTCGCCGTCGGCCAGCTGGTCACTCGGGGCTCGCCGAACCAGCTGCCGATAGGCGACATAGCCGCCCACCGTAAGCAGGATCAGCGACGGAACAAAGAGCAACCACAGCGGGACATAGCGACCGAATAGCACCACCACCTTGGGGCGGGCTCCGGAGGTCAGCACCTCGGCGGCGCTCTTGGCCACCAGCACGCGCTCGCCGCGGGCCAGCAGCAGCACGTCGATCTCGCGCTGCAGGGCCTTGGCGACTTCGCGCATGTTGGCGAAGCGGCCCTCGGGCTCTTTGGCCAGAAGGCGCAGCAGCACCTGCTCGACCGCTGCCGGCACCGGATCCAGGCGCGGCGAGCGTCGCTGTCGCACCGCCGGCACCGGCACCGTCACATGCTTGGCCAGGATGGCCTGCGAGCTACCGTCGAACGGCACGCTGCCGGTCAGCATTTCGTACAAGATGCAGCCCAGCGCGTACTGGTCCGAGCGGCTGTCGATCTCGGCACCGACCGCCTGCTCCGGCGACATGTAGTGCGGCGTGCCCATGATTGTGCCGGCCAGGGTCAGCCGGTTGTCGCTACCGCTGCTGTCGGTCGACAGCGAGGGCTGACTGATCGGCGCCAGCGCATCGGCACTGACCGCCGGCACCGCCCCCGCTCCCGACACGTTGGGATCCGACGAGGGCACCAGGTGCGAGCGCCGCGCGATGCCAAAATCGACGATCTTGACGAAGTCTTTGGTGCCGTCCTGGTCGACGAGAAAGATGTTCTCGGGCTTCAGGTCACGATGGACGACGCCCTGGTCGTGCACGGCCTGCAGGCCGGTGGCGATCTGCAGGGCGATGCGACAGGCCCGCAGCGTGTCGATCGCTCCGTCGGCGATCACGCGGCTGAGCGTCGGGCCCTTGAGCAGCTCCATCACCAGATACGAGCGGCCGTCGGACAGCACGCCAAAGTCCGAGATGTAGACCGTGTTGGGGTGCTTCACCGTCGAGGCCAGCTTGGCCTCTTGCAAGAAGCGCTGCTGCGCCACCGGATCCTGCGGCTGCAGCAAGATCTTGACCGCCACCGGGCTGTCGAGGAGCACGTGACGGGCCTTGTAGACCACGCCCATGCCGCCCTGACTCAGTCGGCGCTGCATCAGGTAGCGCTCGCCGAGCACCGCGCCCAGCACCGGATCGGCGACGACCTCGGCGATGCCCGGATCGAGGCTGCCGCTGCCGGACTGCGTCGGTTCAGCGACGGGCCGCGCCTCTCCTCCGTCGGTGCAGCGGTGGCGCTCGTTGTAGGGGAACTGTTGACCACACCGACTACAGCGCTTGGTAAGAGAGGTGCCGGATAGGGGAGAAATCATCACAAATGGCCTGATTGATGCCGCGTTCATCGACGCAGCGACGCGACGGCCCCGGGCCGAGCGCAGACGAGAAAAAAACCCGCAGCGATCTTATCACAGCCTCGGGCGAGGCTAGGGAAGCGTCCTGCAATTTCGTGACCCTAGGACCCCACCCTAGGGCCGCGAACTAGAGCGCTCGGCTCATGCGCGAGATGGCATCGACGAACTCGCTGCGCCGATGCTTCAGGCTGCCCAGGAAGGCCTGCCGGACCACGCCCAGCGCGTCGACCAAAAGCGTCGTCGGCTGGGCGTTGTTCTGCAGGCTGCTGCGCAAGCGCTCGTCGATGCTTTGATATTGCTCGACGCGCGGCATGTCGTTTTGGTGGGCGTTGATAAAGCGGTTCAGCGTCGCCAAGTCGGTGGTCTCGCTGACCAACACGATCTTGACCTGGTTCATGCGGCCCAGCGACTCGGCGATACGCCGCAGGATGGGAAGCTCTTCGATGCAGGGCGGACACTCGACGGCCCAGATGTGCACGATAAG
>DAORCZ010000546.1:0-5920 GCA_035345735.1 Pseudomonadota bacterium
GGCCTCGGGGGCGTCGGTCATGATCATGTGGAAGGCGTAGTCGATGACCGCCTTGCCCTGCGCCTTGCCGTGCCAGGTGTCGAGCGCCTGCCGCAGCGTGCCGCCCTTCTGCTGGATGGCGAAGTCGATCACCGTCGTCGTGCCCCCGAAGGCGGCGGCGCGCGTGCCGGTCTCGAAGTCGTCGCTGCTGGTGGTGCCACCAAACGGCATGTCGAGGTGGGTGTGCGCGTCGATGCCGCCCGGCAGGACGTAGCAGCCGGTGGCGTCGATGACGCGGACATCCGCCCCCAGCGGCTCACCGCCGAGCGGCGCCGTCGAGCCTGCGCCCGCGCTCTCGGCAATGCGTACGATGCGCTCGCCGGACACCAGCAGGTCGGCCTGATAGGTGTCGGAAGCCGTGACTAGGGTACCGTTCTTGATCAGCGTCGTGGCTGCGTGTGGGCTCATGCTCACCGTCCTTGCTGCCGTCCGGACCTCGCGTCCCGACTGGCTGCGCGGAACCTACCACGAATCGCGCGTGATCTAGCGCGGCGCGCGGGAGCGCGTGGTCAGCATGCTCCACAGCAAAAACACGCCAAAGCCGCCACAGGCGTAGAGCGCCCAGTCGGCGCGCTCGAAGTCGCCCCGGCCCTCCCAGATGATCGAGGCGGCAAAGGCGGCGATGCCGCAGGCGGCGTAGATGATCTGGTGCCCCAGGGTGTACAGCAGCCGGGCCCCTTCGTCGACGCCGCGGAAGCGCACTTCCAGCTGACCGCGCTGCGCCCGCGAAAGAAAGCGCCGCAGATCGCCGGGCAGGGCCAGCGCCGTGCCCAGCACATCGCGCGTCGTCTCGACCAGCATGCGCGACAGGTCGCGATCTTTGCCCAGCACGAACTCGGTGATGTAGGGCCGGATGACCTGCATCGGCTCCAGCTTGGGATCGAGCTCAGTGCACAAGCCCAAGAGCAGGAGCAGCGTGCGTTCGAGGAGGATCCACTCTTTGGGAACGTGGAAGTGCTGCAAGAGATCGCGCAGCGAGACGTTGAGGCGGCGCAGATCCGACAGCACCTCGAACTTCATCTCGGGCCGCAGCCGAACATCGCTGAGCGAAAACGAGTCGAGCTTGACCTCGGCCTGCAGCTTGTCGTGAAAGAAGTCGACGACTCGCTCGAAGATCTCGGGATCGGCCCCGCGGGCGATGAAGCCCATGTCCTTCATCGCGCTGACCAGGCGCGGCGTGTCGCGGGTCAGGGCCGCTTGCAACGTCTCGACAATGCCGCGTCGCATGCGCGGGGAAAGCTCGGCCACGGCACCAAAGTCCAGGAACACGAGCGTTGCGGAACCCTCGCTGGAGTCGCTCCCGCCGGGGAGGACGAGCAGGTTTCCGGGGTGCGGATCGGCGTGATAGATGCCATCGCGGAAGATCTGCTGGCAGTACGCGGTGACGACGGTGCGGGCCAGTGCCGAGCGATCGATGCCCAGCCGATCGAGGCGAGCCAGGTTCGAGACCTTGATGCCCTCGACCCAGCGCGTGGTCAGGACGCGATGGGTCGAAAAGTCGCGGAACACCTCGGGGAAGGCCACGGCCAGCGGCGAAGCCCGCTCGCCGTCGAGACGCAGGCTGGAGGCGGACGAGGCGGTGAAGTTTTCGGCGATGCGCTGCGAGTTCTTGGCCTCTAGCTCGAAGTCGAGCTCGGCCAGGATCATGTCGCGGATCTCGGAGAACACGGCCTGCATGCCGTGCTGCGGCGCCAGCCAGTGCAGGATGGAAAAGATGCGGCCGAGTGCGCGCAGATCCAGTCGCACGATCTCGTTGATATCGGGGTACTGCACCTTCACCGCAACGTCGATGCCCGAAAACGTACGCGCCCGATGCACCTGACCGATCGAGGCCGAGGCGACCGGGGTCTGCGAGAACTGGGCGAAGACCTGCAGCGGCCCGCGACCCTTGAACTCTTCGCGAAAGCGCCGCTCGATGTCCTCGTACGGTCGCGGCGGCACGCGATCCTGCAGCGTGGTCAGCTCGCTGCGAAACTCTTCCGGCAGGACGTTCGACAGGATGCTGATCAGCTGACCGACCTTGATGAACAGCCCCTGCAAGCGCTCGATGCCGCGCAGGATGCGGCGGGCGTTGCGCAGGTGCGTGGCGGTCATCAGGCGCAGGGCGCGCTCGTCGGAGGCGAAGCGCAGGCGGAAGCGCAGCCAGTAGTAGCTGGCAATGACCACGAAGGTGACGCGGTAGGCGAGGAGCAGCCGAAGCCAGCCGCGCGGCGCGATCTGGCGCTGTCCCTGCGGCGGCAGGGCCGACGAAGAGCTCCCTGCGCTGATCTGCGAAGGCTCACTCATCGTCTGGGTTGGCGGGCGGCGCGATCCCCGGATCGCTGGGACGAGGCGTCGATTCCTCGCCGGTGTCGGAGGCGGTGCCGATCTCGGGCCGCGAGGTCTCTTCCAGCTTGCGATACAGCGTCTTGCGGTCGAGCCCCAGGCGCTGCGCGGCTCGCGTCTTGTTGCCGCCCTCTTCTTTCATCACGCGCTGGATGTACTCGCGCTCAAGCTCGGCCAGGGTCAGGTTGCGCTGCACGGCATAGTCGACGAGATCGCTGGGGCGACGTTCGCGCATGACGGCCGGCAGATCCCCCGGGGTCACCTGCGGACCCTCGCACAAGGCGACGGCGCGCTCGATGATGTTCTCTAGCTCGCGGACGTTGCCCGGCCAGCCGTGCGAGAGCAGGATCTTGAGCGCCGACTGGCTGAAGCTCGACACGCGCTTCTGGCTGCGCTCGGCGGCGCGGGAAAGGAAGTGATCGGCCAGCGGCAGCAGATCTTCGGCCCGCTCGCGCAGCGGGGGTAGATGGATCTGCAGCACGTTGAGGCGGTAGTACAGGTCCTCGCGGAAGGTGCCGCCCCGCATGCCAGCCTGCAGATCTTTGTGCGTGGCCGAGATGACGCGGACGTCGACTTTTTCCGATCGCGTCGCCCCCAGCGGACGAATCTCGCGCTCGGCGATGACGCGCAAGAGCTTGGCCTGCAGCGCCGGCGAGAGGTCACCGATCTCGTCGAGAAACAGCGTGCCACCATCGGCCTCGACGAACATGCCGGCGCGATCGCTTCTGGCATCGGTGAAGGCGCCGCGCTTGTGACCAAACAGCTCGCTTTCCAGCAGGGCATCCGGGATGGCGGCGCAGTTCACCGGCACAAAGGGACGCTTGGCGCGCGGCGAGTTGTAGTGGATGGCTCGCGCCACCAGCTCTTTGCCGGTTCCTGATTCACCCGTGATCAGCACGTTCACCGATGAGCTGGCCATGCGGCGAATCAGGTTGAAGACCTCTTGCATCTGCGGCGAGCGGCCGACGATGTTTTCGAAGCGATAGGGACGCTCGACCTCGCGCTGCAGGCGGCTGACTTCTTGACGCAGCCCGCGCTCTTCCAGCGCTTTGTCGGCCGCGAGGATCAGCGCCTCCATGTTGAAGGGCTTGGTGATGTAGTCGTGCGCGCCGAGTCGAACCGCCTTGATCGCGGTGTCGATCGAGCCGAAGGCGGTGATGACGATGACGTGCGGGGCCGCAAAGCTCTCGCCCGCCCCGCGACCGCTGCCGGTGATCTCGCGCAGCATGTCGAGACCATCGAGGTCGGGCATGCGCACATCGGTCACGACGAGATCGATGCCCCCGCGCCGCACGCGCTCGATTCCTGCCCGGCCACCTCCGGCGGTCTCGACGACAAAGCCTTCTTCGCTCAGCGTGTCCTGCACCAGCTCGCGCATGGCGGCATCGTCTTCGACGATGAGCAGGGTGTAGCGGCCCCGCGCGAGCTTGGTGGCTTCACCCCGGCTATCAGACGGGGGGGGCGGTGGCGTCGAGCGTCCGCGCCCGACGGGAGTCGGGGGAACGGCCGGGAGCTTGCTGGTGTTTTTAGGGGGCTGCGCCATCGCGAAAATCGAGCCCCATCATATCGCCGCTTTTGCGGCGGACTTGGCGGGATTTTTCGGGGTTGTGGTGCTGACTTCGCCTGCGCTCACCGCGAGAGCTGCGTCCGACTCGATGGCGGGCAAAAAGACGCGGAAGATGGTGCCGCCGCCCTGGTTGGGAGCGCGTCGCTCGCACTCGATCCAGCCGTCGTGATCCTTGACGATGCCGGCCGACACCGACAGACCGAGCCCACTGCCACCGCTGCGGTCGGGATCCGAGTCGGCGTTCTTGGTCGAATAGAACGGCTCAAAGATGCGGCCGATGTGCTCTGCGTCGATCCCAACCCCGGTGTCTTCAACGGCCAGCATGACGTAGGCGCCCGGCGAGGCGCGGTCGAGGCCGGGCCGCTTGCGCACCAAGCCCTGCAGCTGAAGTCCCAGCCGTCCACCCTCGGGCATGGCCTGGATCGCGTTCATGCACAGGTTCAGGCACACCTGCTGCAGCTGATCGGCGTCGCCCAAGACGACAGGCTGGCTGGGCCCGTGCGACTCCTCGGCCGGCGGCTCGGCGCCCTCGCTGCCTGTCGGATCCGCGACGACCCCCGCCTGCAGCGCGTAAGGCTGTACGGTGGCCGCGACGCCCCGCGTTTGCAGCTGATGCTCCAAAAAATCGAGGGTGGTGGCGCAGACGGCGCTGAGATCAACCGGTCCCCGCGCCGGGGCCTTGCGGCGCGCATAGTCGAGGAGCTGCTGGATGATCTTGGTGATGCGCTCGGCCTGCGTGGCGATGATCTCGGCGTTCTTGGTGACCGCTTGCGGATCGTCGGCCCGTCGGGCCATGACGCGGGCGCGACCGCCGATGACGTTCAGCGGTGTGCCGACCTCGTGCGCGATTCCCGCCGCCAGCTGACCGATCGTCGCCAGCTTGTCCGAGTGTCGCAGGCGCTGCTCCAGCTGCAGCTTGGCGTCGACACCCGCCAGGATCTCTTCGCGAGCCTGACGCAGGGAGCGCGTCATCTCGTTGAAGCGATCGGCGAGCAGACCGACCTCGTCGTTGCGCTCGCGCAGGATGGCTCCGGTGTAGTCGCCGCGCGTGACTTCATCCACGCCGGTCACCAGACGCAGGAGCGGTCGCGTCATCTCCGAGCGCACCGTCAGGCTAAGCAGCAGCACCAAGAGCAGCGACAGCGAGCCGAGCGTCAAAAAGGCGTCTCGCACCGCGCGATCGTAGGCCCGATCGACCTCGGTCTCGGGGCGCAGGATATCGACGGCAGCGACGATGCGGTGCTGGCTGCCGCGCAGCGGAAACATGTAGGCGTAGACCGGGCGACCACCGATGACGATGTGCTCGCCGTAGGGCTGGCCGGTGATCTCCGACACGCGGCGCAGACGCTCGGGCCGACTGGGGTCAGAGGGCGGGGGATTCGGCGCCGGGGCCTCGCCCTTCCCGCTGTCGGTCTTGCCGGCCTCGGGACTTCCCGCAGGAGGCGCGGTCTCCTGCTGTCGGCTGCGCTCGGTGCCGTAGGCGGCGCTCTCCTGCGGCTGGATGAGGTCGAGGTAGACCACCTCGGTATCGCGCTCGGCGCCTTGCAGACGGCGAATCAGCCCCGGCAGATCTTCGAACAGCCCATCCTGCAGCGCCGCCTGGAGCGAGACGGCCAGGGCCGAGGCGAAGAGCTGGGTGCTCTGTTCGTGCGAAAGCGACAGCTCCGCCCGTCGGGCCCGCAGGCTGAAGAAGCCGTAGAGCCCGAGAGTCGCGACGACCAGCAGCACCGTCAGCAGGGTGACTCGGGTAGCAATGCTCACAGCGGTCCAGTGTAGCTAAGCGGACAGAAAACGGTGCATCTGCCTGTGATTCTTTGCTTCTTTGCGTTGATTCTTTTTTTCTGGGTATTTAATGATGAGTCGGAAAATCATCAATTAATGAGGAACGACGCCACAGGAAACCTACTTTTCCTGTTTTTCCTTGCTTAAGTCTTGGAACACGTTACGGAGGAGCCTATCCATGAATCGCTTAGCGATTCACATCCCCGC
>DAORCZ010000547.1:0-5914 GCA_035345735.1 Pseudomonadota bacterium
CGCCGCTCGACCAGGATGTTGCCCGGCTTGAGATCGCGATGGATGAGGTTCTGCCGATGCGCCACCGCGAGCGCCTCCGCCACCTGCTGCACCACTCGCAGCTTCTCCGGCACCGTCAGCACCTGCGACAACCCCGACAGCGACGACCCCGCGATGTACTGCATCGCGATATACGGCTGCCCGTCGACTTCCCCGACTTCGTAGATCTTGCAGGTGTAACTAAGATCACTAAAAAATCTAATGATTATGCTCAGCTCCGACGCTGAGAGATCTCTGTCTGGCTGCCGGGACCCAACCTCTAGACGGGGACCCACATGGGCCTACGGGATCACGGTGGGATCTCCAAAGGGCCTTGGCCAGGGAGCAGCGTGCGATGGGCGAAGTGATCCGGCGGGAGAAGAACGGAGCTGTGTCAGCCCACGACTACGCGGACTCGTCTTCGCCTCAAGTCGAACCGGCTGCGGTCTGCGTCCGCTCCGAGCCCGCCAAGCCAGAGTGCGACGGCTCGCGGAACAATACAGGCGATCAACACGCCTTTTGCTGTCGATGGGATTGCTACACAGAACACGTTCCTTTGGGCGAAGGCTGAGCCCCGGCATGATGCGGCTGCCGCTAGCGTCCCGCGTTTGGGATACGTCAAAAGCCGTCACGATCGATCAACGAACCGTCAACATCACCCTCTGGTCGAGCAGGTTGCCCCGGCTGTTGCCATCGACTACGGTTGCGGCCTGGTGGGTTCATGGACTACAGCCACATCGTCGAACAGATCGCTCGGTGTCATGACTGTGCGCGGGCTCAGGCTGCCTCAGCGGTCAACTTCGCACTGACCCTTCGCAACTGGCTGGTCGGGGCGTACATCGTCGAATTCGAGCAGCAGGGCGAGGATCGTGCGAAGTATGGTGCGCGGCTGCTACCGAGCTTGGCGAAGGATCTGCGGCGGAAGGGCTACACAGGCCTGTCGCTCAGCAACCTCAAAAATTATCGACAGTTTGCGCTCGCGTACCCACAAATGGAAAAAAGCCAGACGGTGTCTGGCTTTTTGGCAGCGACGGAAATTGCATCATCGAATCTGCTGAGCCCCCTGCTTGGAGATCTGCAACAAGCGGGCACCGCGCTGTCTCGGACATACCTCTTTCCATCGCTAGCAGCGCGCGCCGATGAGGCACTGCCGTGGCAAAACGGAGCTTATGCCGACAGCCTGCTGCGGGGCCTGTCGTGGTCGCACTTCGTCGAGCTGATTCGCCTCGACAGCTCGCTGAAGCGCGCGTTCTACGAGATCGAATCGATGAAAAGCCGCTGGGACGTCCGAGCGCTTCGACGCCAGATGGACACGATGCTGTACGAGCGCATCGGTCTCTCGAAAAACAAAGATTCAGTGCTGTCACTGGCCAATCAAGGGCTGCTTACTCAGACGCCAGAGGCCATCGTGCGCGATCCATACATCCTGGAGTTCCTGGGGCTGTCACCGCAGTCCGGCTACAGTGAATCGGATCTGGAACAAGCGCTCCTTAATCATCTACAGCGCTTCATCCATGAGCTGGGTCGCGACTTCTGTTTCGTGGAACGGCAGCATCGGATTACCGTCGGTGGGCGACATCATTATCTGGACCTGCTGTTCTATCACCGCGCCCTACGTTGTCTGATCGCGCTGGAGCTGAAGCTCGGCTCGTTCAAGCATGAACACGCCGGCCAGATGAACTTCTACCTGAACTACCTGCGCGAAGAGATCGCCCGCCCCGACGAAAATCCGCCGGTCGGAATCATCTTGTGCGCAGAACGCGATGTGCAAGAAGTCCACTTCGCAACCGCTGGAATGGACCGGCAGCTTTTTGTGTCGCGGTACCTTGTCGAATTGCCCAGCGAGCAACAACTGAAGGACTGGCTGCGTCAGGAACAAGAGCAGCTTGGGAGTCTGCGCGATGCCAAGAGCGTTCGCGCCGGAGATGCCGTCAGCCCATGAGGACGGCTGCGTTACGCGGCCTGATCTCGTGCCGCATCTGGACTCGTCGGCGCGGGCTTTGGGCAAGCGGTTCTTGCTCCAACGCATGGACTTCCTGAAGCTTCTGCCGCATCGCGTTCGGGTCGTCATTGAGGTTGACGGGCGGCGGCATTACTCGAAGGAGGAGGGTGGACAGTTCCATCCCAGCCCTTCGGTCTGCGCCGAGACGGTGAGGGGTGAAAGGTCCTCGTCTGGCAGCGTCACAGGATCAGAAACAGGATCACAACCGAGTGTAGTCTTGCTGTCTCGTCGCTGTCCCAGCAGCCGACAGAGACCTTGCAGATCCCCGCGCGAGCGCAAGTCTGCGACGGGATCGCGGGAGGACGGGGTGGGGTGAGGTGGCGTTTGATCCCGTGCGAGAAGGTGTGTGCGAGCAGGGAGCGTCGCTTGGTGTGCTTAGCGGGGGGCGCTGCTGGGGGGGCTGGGCTTGAGGGCCTGGGTGAGGAGTTCGAGCGCCTTCTGGGTCAGGGCGGCGTAGGGGGGCAGGGTCTTGGCTGAGCCGAGGACGCGGAACTGCGCTCCGGTCTGCAGGGCGAGCACAAACGGGGTACCGGCCTGCTTGGCGTGATCGCTGGTCTCGATGACGACGCTGGCGGGCAGAGGTTTTCCGGTGGAGTCGTAGGCGGCAAAGCGTAGGAGGGCGTAGAACGTCGGGTCGCGCGGTCGCACGGTCTCGCTGACCTGCACGACGAAGCCGGGGCCGCTGAGCTGATCAAAGACGTACTCCTCGATGAAGCGGGCTCGCGGATCGCGGGATGACTGCAGGCTGTGGCGGAAGCGCTCGCGTGCGGCCTCGCCTTCGTCGGGTCGACCGAGCGCGTAGAGCGACTGAATCAATCGCTGCTGGCAGAGGAGATCGCTGGGCGCAAGCTGCAGAGCGCGCTGCAGGCCGGAAAGCGCCTGGGCATAGTCGCCGCTTTGAAAGTGGGCCAGTGCCAGACGGTAGGTTGCGTCGCGGTGGGTCGGCTGAAGCTGCAGGGTGGCCTGCCAGGCAGCGATGGCTTCACTGGGTCGACCCAGCGCGGAGAGAGCCAGGCCGCGCTGGTAGTGCGTCGCAGCCGAGGGACCCGCTTGAGCTTGGACCTGCTCTAGGGCCAAGAGCGCGGCCGCTGGCTCCCGATTCGCGAGGGGTTGATGCGCGTCCGCAAGCGGGGCTGCGGTCTCTGCTGGAAGCGGGGGCGCCGTCGCAGTGGGATCTTGCGGTTGGTCGGGGACCGCGGGATGCGGAGGTGGTGCCGCAGGGCTGGTCGGCAGCGATGTACTCGCCGACTGTGGCTGCAGATCCCAGGCCTCGGCCAGACAGACCGGCTCGGCGCGCCAGTCGGGACGAGCGCTGCGCAGGACGGCCAGCAGCGAGTCGCGCAGCCCGGCGATGTGGGAGCGGTCCGGGATGCTCACGATGGCTACCGCGGCGTGCTCCAGGAAGGCATAGAAGGCGAGGAGGCGGCTCTCGACGGGCTCACCCTGCGGGCCGCTGACCTCGGCTTCGACGAGGTGCAGGGCCCAGCCGGTCTCGGTTTCGATCTCCGCCGCTTGGCCGAGCCGTACGCGACTACCGGGAGGGGTATCGCGGCGCGCACTGGCTTCGATCCAGGCCTGCGGCTCGTCGGGGCGCAGGATCAGCGGTCCGTAGCGCAGGCTGGCCAGCGGCTGCTGCTCGCCCGGCAGCAGCGCGACACGCTGATTCCCCTGCGACGGTGCAGATACCCAGGGGGACGGCACATTTAGCGCGAGTCGCATCAGGATGCCCAGTGCTCAAAGTAGAGGGGAAGCTCGGCGAAGGCCTGGCCGAGGCGCCGCTCATTTACGTCGGGCAGCGGTCGGAAGGAGGCGACCACCGCGCGAAACTCGGCACGGAGCGGGCCAAGCTGAGGTTCGGTGAGCGTCTCTAGCCGCAGGCGATAGGCGTACGGGGGAATGATGAACAGCGCCAGATCGCGATAGATCCGCGGCTGCTCCGCCGCGCGTCGTCCCACCAGACTGAGGACCAGGCCCGCCGATCCGCCGTCGCTGGACACGGCTTGCTGGCTTTCGCTTTCGACCAGCAGCCCGGCGGCTAGCTCGCCCCGCGCCGCCGCGATGATCGCTTCGCTGGGGGCGTCGATCTCGGTGGCCGGGGGCACGACGAGGGTGCTGAGGTTTCTGGGAAAGTCGTCGGGGTAGTAGTTGGCCACCAGGCCCGAGGGGATGCCCCCCCAGCCGGCCGGCGGCCGGTAATAGAACTGGCGCGGTCGTCGCCCCAGGCCAAAGCGGGCGCCATGCAGCAGCTGGCGCGACAGCCGCTCGAACTCGGCGAAGCGGTCTGGCAAAAGGACGATGCAGTCGAGGGCGGCGGCAAACTCGCCCAGGAAGACGGCCCCGATGTAGCGCATGGCGCGGCTGCCCTCGCGTCGGCCGACTAGCTGCACCCAGGCGCCGTATTCGCCTTCGCCGGTCACGATCCGCTGCGGCTCGCCGAGCTCGTGAACGACGAAGGCCGGGTCGGTCGCAAGCAGCGTATCCAAGATGGCCGAGAAGCTGGGCTGTGGTCGCAGGCGCTCGAAGTAGCGAAAGCGCCCCCCGCCTTGCGGTGGGTAGGCGGTGACCAGCTGCACCCCGAACTGCTGCCGCCACTCCGCTGGGAAGTTCAGCATAGGCTCATGCTATCACTGCCCGGCGGGGGAATTGGCTCGCTGTGCTGCGGACTTAGGGCAGCGGACGGACGTCGAAGCGGGCGATCTTGGCTGCGCTGCGGTAGGACGGAAGCTGCGGAATCGTCACGCGGATCCCGTCGCTGGTCTGTACCGATCCCCACTCGATGGGGCCGGTCAGGTAGGCGACTTCAAGCACCGCGCCCGTCGGTTTTTCCGGCAGCGATGGCGGTGGCGCGTAGTTGTGCCAGCCGCGCAGGGGAAGCTCGAGTTCGGCGCTGCCCTGATGCGTGGCTCCGGGCTCTAGCGCAGTGGCTCCCGGGGGGTGATCAAACTGCGTTGTGCCGGTGCGGACGATGGCGCGAGAAAAGCGGATCAGCCCCGGCTGGCGATCGCTGCTGACGATCATCCGCGTCGGGACGCGCTGAATCTTGCCCGCGTGATAGGCCAGCAGCTGATCCGCGACATAGATCTTCTGCTCGCTCTTGTTCTTCAGGCTGTACGTGATGCGCAGCAGTTTGCCGTCGGCAGACTTGGCAAGACTCCACGCGAGATCGAGATCCGGGTTGGTCATGGGCGTAACCGTGGCCTGGGGGACAGGAGTTCCCGTGGCATTGCTGCAGGCGCTAGCGAGACAGAGAGTGAGGAGCGCGTGCTTCATCATTCACCTGGGGGTCGGTCAGGGGGGCCGTGATGATCATGATCGCCGTGATGATCGTGATCGCCGTGCGGATCGCGCCGCCGTGTCCCGGGTGAGGCCGCGGCGTCGGGGGCCGGGGCTGGCTGGGCGTGATAGAAGTAGGTGTCGCGATACGGCATCGTGGCGTCGCCGGCCCGCACCCCGACATTGCCCGAGTGGGCGGCGATGTCGCGACGGGCGCTGCGATAGGCGTTCTCGCTGATGGCTTCGTTTTTGTAGATGCCCAAGCCGGCGGCGCGATGTTCGCTGCGATCCACGCCGGTATCGTACGCCACGCCATCGCCATCGTCGCCGGCTTGATTGGGGTCCATGGTGCCGCGGGTCTGATCCAGCGAGTGCACAAGCTCGTGGTAGAGCAGCACGTCGCTGCGCCAGGGCAGCCAGTGGTCCTGCGTTAGATCCGCATCGGCTGGGGCGATCGGGCCCTGGCCGGGGTTGATGCGCACCCGCGAGTTGACGCCGGTCCCGCTGGTGCCGTCGGCGCTGCGATAGGCCAGGTCGCCATCGCCATCGGGAGCCGCGTAGCCGTTGGTGTTGTCGCGCCCCAGCGATGCGTCGTAGTCGCCGGCGGCATTGGTGCGAAAC
>DAORCZ010000548.1:0-2832 GCA_035345735.1 Pseudomonadota bacterium
GGCGCTGGCTCCGTCGGCGATGGCGAAGGTGGCGTGCATGCCGCGCAGCGCGTGGGGGCAGACGTGCGGCAGACCCAGCCCCTTGCAGACCCGGCTGAGGTAGTCCCACAGATAGTCATTGGCGACGGCGCGTCCGTCTCCAAACAGCCAGGCTTCGGGGGCGCGGCCGGACTTCTGGCGCAAGAGCAGCGACTGCACGGCGGCGACGCGGATCTGCAGCGTGCGCGTCGCGTTTTCGGTCTTGCCGCCCTCCATGGCCACGCACAGCCGGGTGCCCTGGGCATCGACATCGCGGGCCCGCAGGCGCAGCACTTCGCCAGAGCGCAGGCCGTGCAGGATCTGCAGCGATAGACCCAGAGCGCGATCTTCGCCCGCCTCCGCCGCCTGCAGCAGATGGGCCAGGAGCACGCGCGCTTCGTCGACGCGAAGCTGGGGCTTGCCGCGCTTGGGCCGGCCGACTGGCTTTACGCCGGCAAAAGGATTCTCGGTTAGGTCGCCGCGCTCGACGCACCAGGCAAAAAAGGCGCGCAGATAGCGCAGCCGGGCGCGATGCGTGGCGGCGGCCAGCGACCCCACCATGGCGTCGTAGATGGTCTGGGCTTCGCGCGGGGTGATGCTGCGCAGGCTGGCGTTTTCGTCGAGGTGACGGCGCAGCCGATCGCTCCAGCCTTTGAGCGAGACCTCGCGCAGGCCCTGCTTGCGCTTCTCCACCAGGAACTCATCGATGGCCAGCGCGATGGGCTTCTGTGCTTCGCTCGACAACGATGCGCGCAGGGTGGCGACGACGGCTTCGGCTTCCTCGCGCGTCGCAAAGACCTTGGAGACGCGTCGGCTGCCCTGGTCATAGATGACACGCCACTTGCTGCGGTTCGCATAGGGGCCGAACACGGCGGCCGCTTTGACTGCCATGGTGACAGTATCGCCGAACCGGGACTGCCGCCGGCACAGATTCGTGTCTGCTTCCAGCAGCTTGGCCAGGTCTGGGTGGGCGGAGTCACCCGGTGAGCGCGAAATGCCCTCCAGATAAGAGGGATTGATATGTTGCAAATGAGTATCGGGAGTATTTAAGGCAATTTAGATAAATTACATGTATTTATCGGTGATTAACGGATTCCTTCTGCCCGCTTCAGAGCGATTCGGCCCGAGGCAGAGGGTAAGGTAGAGGCGGGTTGAGCCAAAACAGAGTGCAGGCTGCCGTCGTTCTGGCGTAGGGTGCCGCTCCTTCTTTATCTAGGAGCCGTGTTGTCATGAGTCTGTCCATCCTCCGTTCTTGTGTCCGTTATGGTTTGGGCGTTGTGCTGCTGTGGGGCGGCATGCTGGGGCCCTCGGGCTGTGCCAAGTCGAAACCACTCGTCGAATTTCCCACGCTCAAGGCCCTGCAGCGCATCGCGGCGCAGCCGGTGCAGCGACCGGCGAAGTCGGTCGGGCAGGTGCCGTCTTCGGGCTGGCAGGTCGATGCGCGACGGGCGGCGCGCAGCTCGCAGGAAGCCTGGCAGCCCAGCACGGCATCGGAGCGGGCCTTTGTGGGGCTACTTTCTGCGCAGAATCGCCCGTTGCGCACACCGAGCGCGCTGGCCTGTGCGGCGCACGAACTGGGTCGCTTCCAGTTAGAGACCGGCAGCGAGGTGCCCAGCGCGCTGCATTCCTTTGTCTTGGGGGCGTGCGGGGCGGTGACTCCGGAGTCGGCGAGGCTGAGTCTGTCGGGGACGGTGACGGGAAATCTCAGCGATGACGAGTTGTGGCCGCGCTTTGCGGAGTCGATCCGCACCCAGCTTGTGGCGGGGCTTCCGGCGACGGCGACCGACGTGGGTTTTTGGCTGGGACGGTCCGGGGACCATGTGATTGCGAGCCTGGTCTACGCCGAGCAGCGACACACCCTGCAGCCGTTTTCCCTGGTGTCCGCTGACGAAAATCGCGTCACGTTCGCGGGGCGGCTGCAAGACCACGTCGATCACGTCGAGGGCTATATCAACCAAGGGCGCTTTGGGGTCGAGAGCTGTGTCGTCGATCCCGGGGTGTCGCCGCCGCAGTTTCGCATCGTCTGTCCGATGGCGCCTTCGGATCGCACGGCCTGGGTGCAGCTGATGTATGTCCGACCGGGCCGCGTGCTGGGCACGCTGTTTCTAGAGACGCTGCTGCGGCGGGGCGAAAGCGAGATGCCGGTGTATGTCGAGTCTGCGGGGAGCCGGCTTTCGGGGGACAAGATCGGCTTTTCGCAGGGTGTGCTGGCCGAGCTTAACGAGGTGCGTCGCCAGGCCGGGCTGGGGCCGGTCACGCTGGCCGATGAGCAGTCGGCGACCGCCGGCAAGCTGGCCAGCCACTATTTCGCGGGAGTCACCAGCCGACGCAGTGACACGCTGCTCGACGATATCGTCCTTGGCCTGCTCGCTGGTTGGCAGGTGCCGGGGATGATTCGCAGCGGATCGTTCTACTCGCAGTACACAGCGCGCGACCTGGGGCCGACGGCGTGGTTGCAGGCCGCACTGGCGCTGCCAGCTGGGCGATCGACGCTTTTGGCCCCGGGGGTCGAGCGTGTGGCGGTGGGTCAGATGGCGGAGGCCGAGGGGGCGGGGCAGGGCACGCTGGTCACTGGGTATCAGCTCTATCACGGCAACGAACACGACCAAGACGCGGCACGCCTGCTTTCGCGCATCAACCTTGCGCGCAAGGACCTGGGGCTGGGCGAGGCCAGCCTGGTGTCGGGGATTCTACCGGCGCTGCGCGAGCAGCTTAGCCGGGTGCACGCGGGGGGACGCAACCCGTCTGCGGCGCTCGATCAGGTGCTGCAGCAGGCCGTCGACTACTCGGGACAGAGCATGGGCGGCTATGTCT
>DAORCZ010000548.1:2932-5910 GCA_035345735.1 Pseudomonadota bacterium
CAGGTGCTGCAGCAGGCCGTCGACTACTCGGGACAGAGCATGGGCGGCTATGTCTTTGAGACGATGTCGCTGGATGCCCTGCAGCTTCCGCCCGAGATCCTGCGGCAGCCGCGACTGGAGCTGGCCATCGGGGTCACTCACCGTCGTCCCCAAGGCGGCGCCTGGGCGCAGTACGTGATCTTCGTGCTGTACGTCCAGTCGGCTCCGCCGGGGGTGTAGGCGGGGCCGTCGGGGCTCCTAAACGCGATCGACGGACGTAGGCGCCGACGGCAGCTGGCTGTGCAAGAAGGCGTGGTGCGGGAAGCGGGACAGGTAGCGAGTACGGGCGGCGGTATCGGGGATGCGCTCGGCGCGCAGGAGGAGGGCGGTGCGGGCTCGCTGGTAGGCGGCTTGGGCGGCGCTGAGATCGGCGGTGGCTTCACGGGCGCGGCCGACTTGGTAGAACAGCTCGACTTCGCCGTAGGTCAGGTGGGGGAGCGCCAAGAAAGTGGTCTGTGCTGCCTCGGCCAGGCGACGCGCTTCGTCGGTCTGCCCCAGCCCACGCAGCGCGGCGATGCGCACGGCCTGCGCCTCCAGCGCGTAGGGCGGGAAGGTCTGACACTGCTCGGCTCCGAGGCGCGCGTCCGCTTCCGCTCCGGCGTAGTCGGCGTGCGCGAGCTTGATGCGGGCCCGAGCGGTGAGCGCCATGCCGCAGAAGGCCGGACTAAACGCCTCGTGCAGCACGTCATCGACATCGGCTAGCACCTGCGTCTGCGCGGCCGGGCTGTGGGCCAGGGCGCAGGCCCGATAGGTGCGCTGCGCAAACCCCAAGAGCGAGCCTCGGGCCAGCGTCTTATCGTGCGTCAGCTGGTACGTGATGAGCGCTGCTGCGGTCTCAAAGTCGCCGAGCTCTGCAACCGCGCTGCTCAGTCCCAGCGTAGCCGAGAGCATGGCCAGGCGATTGCCCGTCTGTTCGAGCAGGCGCGTCGCCTCATACCCAAGTTGTGCCGTGCGATAGGGATCGGCCCCAAAGGCGCGGACGAAGTACATCTGACCACCGACGGTCAGGGCATTAATGTAGGCATCAGCGGGCAGTGCGATCGGGCTGTTGCTGCGTATCCGCTGCAAGCGCTGAAGGACATCGTCAGCGACCGCATGGACGCCAGTCAGGCTAAACATCGTGACCAGCCAAGAGGCCGCATCGGCGTAGGCTGGCGTGGCCTCGGGGCGCGGCTCGACGGCGGAGAAGCGCTGCACCAGTTCGACAAACTGCGTGGTGGGTGCGGTCTGGGCCACCACGATCAGCAAGTGACCGATCGCCGCACACCAGAAACGATCGCCGGGGGGAAGCAGATCCAGCGCTGCCAGGCCGGCTTCGGTTGCGCCTGCCAGGTTGCCGCGCCAGGTCGCGGCTTGGCTGCGAATCGCGTGCAGCGTGCCCAAGTGCTCGCCCGCGGCCCCGGCCGCAACGCCCAGGTCACTGCGTCGCAGACTCTCGGCGAAGTCGGCCCGCTCCAAGGCCTGAATCGCCGCGGTCACGTAGTGGGGAACGGCGCGGGCCGGCTGTCCGCCTAGGCGCAGGTGCTCGGCGAGCACCATCGCGTCCTGTTCGCCCAGCCCCTCTAGATATTCGCTGGCCCGCAGGTGCCCAAGTCGCAGATCGTCGTCGGTCAGTAGGCTGTAGGCGGCTTCCCAGACCAGGGGATGGCGAAAGCGATACTCGCGCTCACCCAGGTAGCGACTGCTGCGCTGGACCACGATGAACTCGCGGGCCACCAGATCCATCAGCCGTGCCGAGATCACAGCATCGTCGCTGGGTTGCTCTAGCAGGCTGGCCAGGGCGCCACTCCAGAAGGTCATACCGTAGATGGCCGCGGCGCGGATGATCCGTCGCAGGCCGGGGTCGAGCCAGCCAATGCGAGCCTGCATCATGGCCAAGATGGTCTCGGGTCGCTCGTCGCTGCGATTGGCCGCGAGGGCCCGGATCATCTCTTCCAAGTACAGGGCATTGCCGGCCGTCTGATCGATGGCTCGCTCCACCGCCTGGCTGGACACGGTCGAGCCCAGGGCGTGGCGGATCAGGCGCTCGCAGGCGCGGCGGCTTAGCTCGCGCAGCGGCAGGCGATGTATGCGCTGTCCCATCCACAGGTTGGGAAACCGATCCTCAAGCCCCGGCCGCGCAAAGCCCAAGAGCAGAAGCGGAATCGGCAGCCGCAGCACACCATCGAGGATCTCAACGGTCGCGGCATCGCCCCACTGCAGATCATCCAGCACGATGAGGATGGGAGAGACTGCACTCTCGGCGCGCAGCCAGTCTTCGATGGCGCGGCCTAGCTCGGCGCGCATGATCTTCGGATCCTGACGCGCCGCCTGTAGGAGCGCGCTCCCTTCGTCCGTCAGCGGGCAGCGGCAGAGGACCGACAAGAACTGGCTGACGCGATCGTGATCAGCGGGCGGCAGGTGAGCCGTCAGGCGTCGGCGCAGGTCCCGCTGCATGACCTCGGGCGGCTCGCTGCCGTGCAACCCACAGAGCCGCAGCAGCGCGCCACGCAGAATCTCAAAGGGCGCTCCGGCCAAGAACGGATCGCCCTGTCCCAGCAGCAGGGTGCAGGCTTTTCCAGATGCCCCTAGCTCGTGCAGGAATTCTTGCTTGAGGCGGCTCTTGCCCATGCCCGGCGCGGCGGTGAGCAGCAGCGCCCGCGCTTCCACATCGCTGCTGCAGGCCTGCCACTCCGTCTTGAGCAGCATCAGCTCGGCTTCCCGACCGACGAACTGGGTCGGCATTCCCAAAAGCTGCCCTGTCTCCTCCGCCTCGCGCGCTCCGTAGAGGCGGGGCGTGCCATCCTCCGGCGTGTGCAGCGTGAAGCGTCCCTCCAGCAGCTTGGCGCTCAGCGTATCCAGTCGAACGCCCAGCGCCTCCTTGTGCGGGACCGCTCCCGGCGCCGCCTCGCTGTCGAGCAGGGCGCCAGCCTGCGCCACCACATCCCCCAGCATGGTCT
>DAORCZ010000549.1:0-2546 GCA_035345735.1 Pseudomonadota bacterium
AATTTGTTCATATATTCTAGGTGGGCATAATCCGGCCCCTCTAGGCTTTGATGGACCTCTGAAAAATAGTCGAGAACGAATACTTTTAGATCCTCCAAGGATGGACAGATTTGATTAAGGAGTTCGCGAATCTCTGACTGATCTGGGTGTTCAGCTGTATTCTTAGACATGTCGATAGCCCCCGCTGGCTTGACTATGTAGTTAACACAACTACTTGTGGCAGAATTGTCAACAATAAGAGATTCTACACAATCTGTACTCTAGACAAGCTAAACCATTGTACGCTGCTAGGATATGATTTCTGACCAGGTAGTCAGCCGTCCGCTGAAATAACTAGGCGTGCTCGATGACCTAGATAGGTCCGTGCCCCTTAAGTCGCTGATTTCAGAACTATTTGCGCAGTTCGGGAGAACGCTCCCGACAGAGCGATTCATACGTTCAGTGGTTATGAAGCAGGATGAGGATGCTCCTGCTGATCTATGGCCTAGCTGAAGTGCAGAGATGACGCGCTCTCGGCGCGAGTGGAGCTCACACCGCCTATGGCTGCAGCCGAGAGCGCGTAGCGCCCACGCTGCTGCGCAGCGACAATGCGGCAGGGGGAGGGGGCGGGGCGGGTCTCGCCTGCGCGGGACCAGGGCCTACGGGCGGCGGTGCATGACCAGGCCGGTGTTGCCGCCGGCGACGGCGGTGTCGGCGGAGAAGGCGTGGACGGCGCGGACCTGCTCGTAGAAGCGGGCGGCCATGCTGGGGGTGCCGGTGCCGTTGCGTTCCCAGACGTAGTTATCGTCGGTGATGAAGGCGCGGGTGGGCGTCACAGAGAGGGCGCGGGCGTTGCGCACAGCAACGGTCTCGAAGCTGGTGCCGTTGAAGCGGTAGACGTACGAGTTGTAGTTGGTGGCGAAGTAGACGTTGCTGGCCGAGGAGCCGTGGATGGCGGTGATCTCGGAGGAGGAGAAGACGCAGCCGCTGACGTAGCCCGAGACCCACTTCATGCCGTCGAAGCGGCGATACTGGCAGGAGGTGCCAGAGGCGGCCCAGATGTCGAACGGGCCGCTGCCCCAGACCGGGCCGTGACGCAGGCCGCTGTCGCTGGTGACGAAGCGCAGGCCGTCGTAGAACTGGATGCGGTCGGGGCTGCTGAGCACCAAGCGGTCGCTGCTGACGCTGGCGATGTAGTTGATGTGGCCGGTGGCGAGCGTGGTCAGCGTGCTCCAGGTGCTGCCGTCCCAGTGCATAACCTTGCCGTTGTGGCTGCCCACCCAGATGTCGTCGGCGGCGCGGCCAGCGACGGACAGCGGCTCGGACGGCAGGCTGTACTCGGTGGCGATGGTGCCCTGGACACGGCGGGCCAGCTTGCCTTCGGTGAAGATCCAGTAGTCCATCTCCGAGGCGCCCCAGATGGCGACGACGTTGTCGATCTTGCCCTTGGTGAGCACGGTCGGGGTGCGGCCGCGGACGCGGACGATCTGGCCGCGATTACCGACGGCGACATAGTCGGTGGCGCTGCTGCCCCACAGGCCGAAGAGGGGCTGGCCGCCGACCTTGGGCATGGCGACCTGCCAGGTGGTGCCGTCGTAAATCACGACATCGCCGGTCGGGCTGGTCGCGGCGACCGAGGTCGGGCTGAAGGCCTGCACCGCGCTGAGGTTGGTGACGCCGGGGATCATCGTGCCGCGCCACATCGTGCCGTCGAAGTGCCAGACCGGCTGACCCGAACCGCTCATCACCGCCCAGATGTCGTTCTTCGAGGTCCCGGAGATGCCGATGGCCGTCGGTGCACCCGAAAATTCGGCGCCGCAGGTCCACAGCGAGCCGGAGTAGTAGCAGGCGGTGCCCGAGGCTCCGACCGCCCAGATGGCGTTGCCGGCACTGCCCCAGATGCCGTACAGGGGATAGGTGGTGCCGCTCGGCACGCTGCGCCAGGTGGTGCCGTCGTAGCGGATGATGGTGCCGGCATCGCCGACCGCCCAGACGCTGCTGCCGTCGCCCCACAGCGCGCGGAGGGTGCTGGTGGTGGGGCTGGTCTGCTGCGCCAGGGTGCTGCCGTTCCAGAACCAGATGGTGCCGGACTCGCCGACCAGCCACACCTCGCTGGGCGAGCGTCCCCAGGCGGCGTAGAAGGCGTATTCAAAGCCGTCGGCGGTCACGGCATGGGTGACCCCGTCGACGCCGTCGTAGCGCAGGACGTTGCCGTACTCGCCAACCAGCCAGATATCGCCGGTCGAGGCGCCCCAGGCGGCGTTCAGCGTTCGGGGCTGGGGCGTTTGGTTTTCCCAGCACCAGCGACTGGTCCCGAACGGACAGACCTTGGGCCCGCCGGGGGGCGGCGGCGTCATGTCGGGCGGCGGCGCGGTCATGTCGCGCAGCACGGTCATGTCCGGCGGCGTTACCGCCATATCACGCGGCGGTACGGTCATATCGGGCGGCATGGCCATATCGGCGGGCATGGCCATATCCGAGGACATCGCCATATCCGAGGACATCGCCATATCCGAGGACATCGCCATATCCGAGGACATCGCCATATCCGAGGACATCGCCATATC
>DAORCZ010000549.1:2646-5906 GCA_035345735.1 Pseudomonadota bacterium
CCCGCCATGTCGGGCAGCGGCGGGGCGCACAGGTTGCGGCCGGGCACGCAGATCAGGTCGTCGGGGCAGGGGTTGGTCGCGCTGCAGGGGATGACGACGGAACCGGCGCCGCCCTGCGAGCAGCTAGAGGCGAGCGGCAGGAACGACAGACCGACGAGCAGACAGGCGAGGCGCAGAACGGGGGTAGGCATGAGAGGTCGCAAGCTCCAGCGAGGATGGGAACGAGGGAGGCCGCGAGCCTAGGCGATGCGCCAAGCCCTCGACAATCACAAAGTAGGAGGGGAGGTCAGGGCGGGGGGAAGGGGCGCTGCGGGGCTGCGGGAGCATCGACGGCGCCGTCGGGTTCAGCGCTGGCCGGTTACCTCGCGGTTGTATTCGACGGAGAGGAGCTGAAACTGGCCGTAGGCGTAGGGGCCCGCGGGCTCGTGCCACAGAGCCTCGGCCGAGGCTGCAATGTGCGTGGTGCCGGGCTGCCCGCCGCGCGCCGGACCCAGCCAGCCCACCTGCGAAAGCGGCGTCGACCAGCGCAGGCGGCGGAAGGTCTTGCCGTCGGGCGAAGCCGCCAGGCGGTCGTCCGAGACAAAGTCGGCAAGCTCGCCGCCGGCGCCAAAAATCAGGGTGGCGTGGACGGTGTTTGGGCCCAGCGTGAATTCGACGGCGGTGTGCTGGGCATCGATGGCGGTAAAGCGCAGGCGGGGATCGATGAGTGTGGCGGGCGCCATCACCACCATGTCGTTGAGCAGGGTCACGGTCTCGGCGCGTGTCATGTCGTCGCCGTGCGCATCAAGAAAGGGGATCAGGCCGGCGATCCGTCCGCGCATGCTGGCCCGGCCGGCCGCAAAGACGTGCAGGACATCAGCCGGCACACCGCCGCGGGTCGCAGCCAGCAGAAACAGACGGGCGGGCTCGGCAAAGAAGCTGGTCTGCTCGGCGGTAAACGGCATCCAGTCGGCCTGCGGCCCGCTGCGGATTCGGCCCGAGAAGCGCACCCGCATGCTGCGCACTTGCGGCTGACCCAGTGCGCCGCTCTCTCGGATGTAGTGCTGCACCGGTGGGGGGAGCGCGGCGATGTCGGACTCGCGCAGGGAGGGCGGCGGTGGACCCTGCTCGCTTCGGGCGGCGACCTGTCGCGCGTAGAGCGCGGCGAAGCTAGACGGTCCGCCCCGCGCCATGCCGAGGATCACGGCAAACAACAAAAGCACGTTGGGCAGCGTGCCGAACCGGGCATCGCTCCACGAGGTGCAGATCACGGCCTGCGACAGCACGAGGGCGCCCAGCCCCAGCCAGGGGAAGGCGCGCGGAGCCAGGAAGAACGCCCCCAGACTGGCCGCGAGCGCGAGCGCCGCCAGCAGCCACAGCACGCCGAGCGGACGCGAGATGTCGCGGGTGAGCTGCGATAGCTGGGCCCAACCGAAGGCCTTGGCCGGGCCGAGCAGGTGCAGGAGGGCGTGTCCGAGGAGGAGGCAGGCAAAGAGGATGCGCATCGTCGAGAGACCTCGCTCCGGCTGTCACAGCAAGCCATGGGCCAGTCGACTGCCGACCGGGCGTCGCACGACGCAGCGCAAAAAGCGCGGTCGCCGCCAACTTCCCGCCAAATCTGCGCCAATTGGGCGTCGCTAGAACACCGCCTCGCCGCGCAGCAGGAAGACGTCGTCGTGAAGCTCGGTGGGGGCGCCGTGCTCGTCGCGTCCCTGGTGGTTGAGGTTGGCTTCGTATTCGACGATCAAGCGGGCGACGCCGGGGTAGCGCAGCGAACCGGCCAGGGCCAGCGTCGAATAGCTGGCGTCGTAGGGGGTGCGGGTACTGCCCGTGCCAAACGTCGCGTCGAGATCAGGGTTGTAGACGTCGTAGCGCAGGCCCAGCGCGGTGTAGCGCGACAGCTCTTGGCTGAAGGCCACGTAGCCGCCGAGCTCGCGCAGCTCGCGGCCTTGGGCGACGGGGTTTGCGGGCTGCAGCGCGCGGTCGAGGTTCTTGGCGTAGATCAGCTCGCCGTACAGGGTCAGCGCCCCGAGCCGGGGCAGGGTCACGACGAAGCGCAGATCGCCACCGAATGCCGAGCGGCTGAAGTTCTTTCCCGGAACGGCTGGGCTGCCGCTGACGATGGTGGCCTCGCCGGGGTCGAGCATTCCGTTGTGATTGCGGTCCTGCACCACCAGGCTGTCTTTGGTCTCGGGGCGACCGGGATCAAAGCCAGTGCCAAACAGCGCCGAGACCCCGGCGACGAGCTTGCTGCGCGGGCTGGGCGCAAGGTCGATCCCGACGCGGCCCAGGACGTCTTTGCTGTCGTTGGGATCGCGGGTGGGAAAGCTGCGCTCGCCCAGCGGATTGCCGTTCATCAGGGCCACGGCATAGCGAAACACGCGGAAGGCACCCTGCACCCGCGCCCCAAGATCGTATTCCCCGGGAAACAGGGCACGGACGATGGTGCTGCGCTCGGCGAAGTGACGCTGCGTGTCGCCTTCCAGCATGACTTCGGAGCCAAACGGCATCTTGAAGATGCCCAGCGTGGCCATGATGGCGGGCGGGGCATCGGCAACCGGCGGCGGCCAGCGCAGCGAGACATCGACGCCGATCGGCCGAGCCTGCGAGCCGCGCACGGTGTTGACGTCGAGCTCCAGCGTGCCGGAGAGGATGCGGTACTCAAAGAGCGCCTTGAGGCGGGCGCGGCGCAGCAAAAAACGATCTTCATTCAGAGGCTCTCCCGCACTGCTGATCTGATTCACGGACGACTGACGATGCACGTAGTCAAAGTGGGCGAAGCCGGTCAGACGCAGGCGCGGCCCGACGGGCTCTGGCGTGGGCGGCGCTGAGACCGACTGGGCGAGCGCTGGGGTGGCAAAAAGTAGCCTGGAAAAAAGTACAGAGAGCAAGACGACGCGATGCATGCAGCCTCCGCTTTGGTGAGCCCTGGGTGGAACAGCCCGGATGGAAAAGCCCCCGTGGACAAAAAAGATCTCGCCCCTTTACGCGAACATCGCGTCGAGGCGACCCAGGTTTGTAGACAGCGCGGTGCGCCGCGACGAGCTAGGTCGCAGCAGCGCCGAAAAGAGCGTGCATCCGGCGGCTTGGCTGGGCTGGCGCAGTCACCCCAACCTCTTTTGCAGCAGCATCGCCGCGGCACCCAGCAGGGCTCCCAGCGGCAGCGTTGTGGCCCAGGCCAAGAGGATGCTGGCGATGGTGCGCAGGCGCGCGGTGCCGGTGATCAGGCCAATGCCGAACAAGCCGCCGGTGGCGACGTGCGTCGTCGAGACCGGCAGGCC
>DAORCZ010000550.1:0-5898 GCA_035345735.1 Pseudomonadota bacterium
TGCCGGTGCTGACCGATGCCCGCTACACCGTCGAGCATCCCGCGCTGTGGCTGCTTCTTGCCTGGGGGGTGTTTTTCGATGGGACACACGTGATCGGCACCTACGCCCGGACCTATCTGGCGCCACCACAGGACCGCGACTGCCGGGCCACGGCCCCCGGGTCAAAGAGCCTGCTGTGGGTCGCCAGCGGGCCGGCTATCGCGTTACTCGATGGCTGGCTGTTGCCGCAGCGCCCGTCGCTGCTTGGCCAGTCAGGCGGGCTGTTTCAGCACTTCCTGCTTCTGGCCTACCTCTGGGCCTACTACCACTTGCTGCGTCAGCACTATGGCTTCCTGGTGCTGTATCAGCGACGGCTTGATCAGCCGATCGGCGCGCGTGTCGATGTCGCCCTGCTGTGGCTGGCCGGCCTTTACCCCTACCTGCGCTATGCGCTGTCCCCCGCCTATCTGCAGAGCGGCCTGCCGCAGCCCCTGCCCGTCGCCGCGCTACCGACGCTGCGGGTCCTTTTGGATGCCGCGATGGCGCTGTCGCTGCTTTTGCTCTTGCCGCACTACCTGCGGCGCCTCCGACAGCAGCCCGTCGGCCCGCGTGAGCTATTTCTGCTGATCGTCGCGGTCTTTCACAGCCTGGTGTTTGCCCTGCTCGACCACCTGCTGCTGATCACCGCGGTGCTGACCCTGTTTCACAACCTGCAGTACCACCGCATCGTCTGGCAGTACGAACGGGGGCGCGGCCGGACGCCGCTTTCGGGCCTGGGGCGCTATCTGGGGTTGGGCTGCCTGTTTGGCCTGCTGTGGTACGGGCCGCGCATCCTGGGCGTCGCGCTGGTTCCACCGTCGCTGTGGCGCAACGTGCTGCTCGGCCTGGGCTGGGGGATCGCCTTCCATCACTACGCGGTCGATGCCCGCATCTGGCGAGTGCGCCGCACCCCCAGCCTGGCGGCAAGCCTGGATCGCGGCGGTGTTTCATCTCGTAACGATCCCGCAACACAGTGAAACATGACGTCTTTTCCTGCCGTCCCCCTGCCCACGCTCCCCATCGTCGATCCGTACTGGCTGTGGTCGCGCCCGCGCCTGCTGCCCCCGCTGCCCTCTCTGCCCGCCAGCCCAGGGTGCGCCGACGTCGCGATCATCGGCGGCGGGCTTGCCGGTTTGTCGGCTGCGCTGCATATCCTGCGGCGTCATCCCACCTGGCGCGTCGTGGTGCTTGAGGCCGGCACGCTGGGCAGTGGTGCCTCGGCGCGCAGCACCGGCATGCTGAGCCCCGGAGTCGGCCAGAGTCTGCCGGCGCTGGTCCGTCGCTTGGGAGCGAACACCGCGACAGCGCTTTACACCCAAACGCTGACCGCCGTGCGCGATGTGTGCGCGTTGATTGACGAAGAGCACATCGCCTGCGATCTGCAACTCGGCGGTCAGCTGGTCTACGCGCGCAGTCCCGCAGAGCGAAAGCGACTCGCTAGCCTGGCTGCACTGATGGCGCGTCTGGGCCTGGGCGGGGCGGTCGAGGTCCTGGATGACGCAGCCTGTGCGGCCCGCCTGCGCCTGGCTCTGGGATCAGCCAGCCGGGGCCCCGCAGCCCTTCACTTCCCGACGGCCGGCGTGCTGGATCCGCTGCGCCTGATCGTCGGACTGTGCCAGCGCGTGCAGGCCCGCGGCGGTCAGGTCCATGAGGGGTCGCGCGTGCTCGAACTAGCCAGCGAGGCCGGCGACCGCGCCATCCGTGTGCGGCTCGCCGATCGCGAGCTTGTCGCGGCGCAGGTGGTCGTGGCCACGGCGGGCTTTTCGCCGCAGCTCGGCGTACTACCCGGTCGCCTGCTGCCGGTTCAGCTGCAGGCGCTGGTGACCGCGCCCCTGTCGGATGAGTCGCTTTCGCAGCTTGGCTGGGCGGCCCAGGATGGCGTGCTGGATGCGCGCCGGCTGTTCAACTACTTCCGCCTGACCGCGGATCGTCGAATCCTCTTTGGCGGTGGTCGCCCGCGCTACGGCTGGCACGGCAGCGACGGGGGCGCGGCCCCGCTGGAGCGAGCCTTGGGGCACCTGGCCATCGAGCTAGGTCGCGTCTTTCCCGCGGCGCTTGGGGTAAAAGCCGAAGGCGGCTGGGGCGGCACCATCGGCTACGTGCTGGATGCGCTGCCCGCCATCGGCCGCCTGCCCGATCGACCGCGCATCGTGCACGCCGTCGGCTGGTGTGGGCATGGCGTGGCGCTGGCCAGTGCTTGCGGGGCTTGGATTGCACAGCTGATCGACGGGGAACCCCTGCCGGCCCTGCCCTGGTTTCGCAGTCAGGTGCCGCGCGTCCCGACGGAGCTAGCCCGCTACGTCGGCTTTGCCGCAACGACGCGGATGATGGCGCTGCAGGATCGCTGGGGCTGACCATGGACGGGACCACGACCCCGCAGACGCCGTCTTCGCTGTGCGATCACGCCTGTCGCCTCCTCGGCTCATCGCTGCGCAGCCTGAGCCTGTTTGGCAGTCAGCTCTGGGCAGGTGAACTGCATGGCACCCGCGGCGACGCCGATCTCTTCGCCATCCTCGACGATGGCGCGCTCGCTGGGGCTGCCGCCCGACTTGGCAAGCAGCCGCATCCGCTGCTCCTTCAGCACTTGCCGCCGCTAACCCTGGCTCTATCGATTCCCGGCAGCGAGCGCGCACGGGCCAAGCTGAACCTGATCGAGATCAGCGCGCTTCGGCAGGCGTTGCACGCGCTGCCCGATGTCTATCTCGCCGGCCGCCTGAGCAAGCCGATGCGGCTCTACGCGGCCCGCGATGCTGCGTGCCAAGCTGAGCACTCGTCGCTGGTGGCCGAGGCAGCGCAGGCCATCAGCACCGTCGTCCTGCAGGGCCAGCGCGGACATCGGACGCGACTTTCGGTCGTCTCCGAGTGCGCTTTTGTCTCGTATCGCGCCGAGCTTCGCCCCGAAGGGCCCCGACGACTGCAGGCGCTGTGGCAGCGGAACCAGGACGCGCTCGTCGCCCGCTTCGATCCACTGCTCGTGGCCACCGCACCGACGCTGGGTCTGCGCTACGACCCCGGCGAGCAGATCTTTTTCGACGAGCGCGATCGGGCAAGCCGCGCCCGGCAGCAGCTTGCGTATGCCCGGCTCATTCGCCACAGTCGCCTGCGATCGCTCGCCCGCTGGCCGAAGCAGATGCTGGTCTATCGCGGCTGGGCCGACTACGTCGCCGGCAAGCTACGCCGCAGCCATCTCGCCGAGCGAGAGGAGAGCCAGCCGTGACCCCGCCGCTCCTGGCGCCGTTTTCGGGCGAGTTTCACCGCGACCCCTACGCCACCTACCGCCACCTGCGCGAGTCAGATCCCGTGCACTGCGCGCAGATCTTGGGGAAGCGCTTCTTCGTGCTGACCCGCTATGCCGATGTCACCGCCGCGCTGCGCGATCCGCGGCTGTCCTCGGCCGCGGTCTCGGGAGGGCTGATCCCGATGGAGGTGGTGCGCGGCAACATCCTGTTCGCCGATCCGCCGCAGCATGGCCTGCAGCGTCAGCCGCTCAATCGCGCATTCCTTCCCGCGACGGTCGAAGGCCTGCGCCCGCGGCTGCAGCAGCTTGCCGAGCGCCTGCTTGACCAGGCGCAGGCACACCAGGCACGCCATGGGTCCTTCGATGCGGTGAGCGACCTGGCTGCGCCGCTGTCGCTGCGCACCATCACCGCGATCATGGGCCTGCCCGACAGCGACGTGCCGCGCCTGCGTCATTACACGGAAGCGCTGTCCGTGCTGCTAGATATCGCGCGCATCCTGCCCGGCCTCGCGCAGGCGCACCGCACCGCCCCCGAAGCCGCCGCCTACTTCCGCGAACAGCTGGCGCAGCGACGGAGGGACCCGCTGGATAGCGAAGGCCGGCCGCGCGATCTGCTGTGTACGCTGCTGATGCACGCCGGCTCGCTTGCGGCCAGCGAGTGCACGGCAGACACCGCGACTGTGCCCGAACCAGCGATCGCGGACTCGCTGATCGCCACCGCGATGTTCACGCTGATGGCAGGACACGAGACCGTGACCGCGCTCATCGGATCGGGGCTGTGGCTGCTCGCCTCGCATCCCGATCAGCTGGACCTCTTGCGCCGCGATCCCACGCTGTGCGAGTCGGCGATTGAAGAGATGCTGCGCTACGAACCTCCGGCCCAGCTGACCACCAAGACCGCGGTCTACGATCTGGAGATCGGTGGCCGCAGCATCCGGGCAGGCGAGCTTGTCGTCGCCAGCTTCGCCGCCGCCAACCGCGATCCGGCGATCTTTTGCGACCCCGAGCGCTTCGACATCACGCGCCGCGACACCCGTCACCGCCACCTCTCGTTCGGCCACGGCCCCCACTACTGCGTCGGCTCGGCCCTGGCGCGCATGCAGGCCCAGATCGTGTTTTCGACGCTGCTGACCCGCTTCCCCCGCCTCGATATCGACCTTGGCAGCGCCATCCGCCCACCGGGCATCGTGCTGCGCGGCTTGTCGCGGCTGCTCATACGGGGGGGTCTGTGACGACGTAGCCCAGGGGCGCGCGGAGGCTACAGCCCAAACCGCGACAGCTTCTTGTGCAAGCCCTCGCGGGTAATGCCCAGGGCCTCAGCAGCGCGGGTCTTGTTGCCGTCGTGCTCTTTGAGGCACTGCAAGATGAGGAAGCGCTCCACCTCTTCCAGCATGTCTTTGAGCGGGCCCTTCTTCGGCGCGATGCGATCGACGACGCCTTCAGCCTGACGCATATGCGGCGCCAACAGATCGGGCGTGATGAAGTGATCGGGCTCGACCTGAATGCAAAGTCGTTGCACTTCGTTTTCAAGCTCGCGCACGTTGCCCGGCCAGTTGTAGCTGGCAAGCTGCGACAGCGTGTCGGGAGTGAACCCCGAGATCGCCTTCTTCAGCTCGCCCGTGTACTTCTTGAGGAAGTGTTCAGCGAGCAGCGGTACGTCGTCGCGTCGCTCGCGCAGCGGGGGCAGGCGCAGCGGGAAGACCTTGAGGCGGTAGTACAGGTCCTGGCGGAAGCGCCCTTCGGCAACCTCTTTTTCCAGCGAGCGGTTGGTGGCGCAGATGATGCGAACATCGACCTTGCGCGGCTGCGTCGCGCCGACCGGACGAATCTCGCTCTCTTGCAGGACGCGCAGGAGCTTGGCTTGCAGACCCAGCGAGGTCTCGGCGATCTCGTCGAGGAATAGCGAGCCGCCATCGGCGACCTCGAACAGTCCTTTTTTGTCGCTATCGGCGCCGGTGAAGGCGCCCTTCTTGTGGCCAAAGAGCTCGGACTCAAGCAGGTTCTCGGGCACCGCGGCGCAGTTCTGGGCGACGAAGAGCTTGTCGCGGCGCGGGCTCTGATAGTGAATCAGCGAAGCGACCAGCTCCTTGCCGGTGCCGGTCTCGCCCTCGATGCAGACGGTGGCGCGCGTGCCCTGCACTTTTTCGACCTGGCGCAGCACCTCGCGCATCGCTGGGCTCTGGCCGATCGGCGTCGGGGCGCGTCGCTTCTCTTCGCTGTTCTTCAGGAAGCGGGCTTCGCCGCGGGCCTGCTCCTCAGCCAAGCGCAGGCGCTGATGCAGCCGCGCGTTTTCGATGGCCAGCGTCGCGAGCCCAGCCAAGACGAGCAGCACTTCCAGATCGCGCTCTTTGAACATCGCCGAGCTAGCGCGGTTATCGACCTGGATGACACCGCGGATGTCTTCGCCTTCCCACAGCGGCACGCCGAGAATCGACTGGATACGCGCGCCCATGATCGACGCGACGCCAGCCAGATCCTGCGCGGCATTGGCGATCAGCACCGCGGCCCGCTCCTGCAGCACGCGACGCACCACCGCACGCGAGGCACGCAGCGTGGGGGCTTTGCCCTCAGTCTTTCCGTCGGGCTTTCCGTCGGGCTTTCCGTCGGCGCGGGGCTCGGGCGCTTTTTCGGGTCGCCGGGCC